>JAYUEZ010000468.1:0-24995 GCA_043738965.1 Gammaproteobacteria bacterium | reverse complement strand
ATATTGTCGAAAGAAATCCAACGACAGTAACGGAAGTGCGCGAATCGAGCGTGGTTGAAATTTCGCAGGCTGCTATCGGCGGTAGTGGCGGTGCCGCTGCGCAAGCTTTCCGAGAATTCGAGGCCGCAAATAGCGCGGGTGTTCCGACGACTGTGGGCGACGTATAGGAAAATCGCGCTGAAGGGCGTCGATGGGAAACTTAATTGTCGCCGAACTGACACGGGGAAATGGTTCCGGATAAGCTATCAGAAAATTTTGGCTTAATCGCTCTAATATCATCGCCGCGGTAGGCTACGCTGCAGCCAACATCAGCCATCGACCTATTCTGCTGAAAAACTCGGTGTTAAGACGAGTAGGTCGGTGATGTGGACAGCGTCAGGTGGAATTTTTCGACGTTTGGTTGGTCGGTAGAATTGAACGGCCCGTTGGATTTAGCCTTAGGCGTTAGAGAATGTCGTCATGGGGTTGGTGAGCCCCAACCATTTCACCATTCTCCGTAGATTCTGCGCGGTTGCCGCCATCAAGAACTCATCTTTCGCACCGCTGGGTCCGCGTAGCCGCAGTCGTGTGATTTTTAAGATTCGTTTGGCCTGTGCAAATAGGACTTCGACTTTCTTGCGGTCTTTGCGCGATTGTCGATAAGCGTCGGTGGTCGCGAGGTCACGGGCCAGTTGTCGTGCGGGTTCGAATGTTGGGGCAGCACGGTGGTTTCAAGGAGCATGGCTGACAATCAAAAAAACTCGCACGATAGTTAAATGGATTTTTCTTCTCAGTACGCCAAGTAGGTTTTAACAATTTAATCGCGTCAGTGCCATACGCGGTGTCGCCGATAAGGTGTTCCGGCTTGATCCCGTGACGTTGTTCGACACGCTCCAACCTTGTCCGTGTCGCATTCACTTCTTCGATGCGATGGGCCGAAGTGGCTTCGACATCAACGATGATGCCAGCCTTGATGTCGACCAAGTAATTGGTAGAATAGGCGAAAAAGGGGGGACAGCCCGGCGCCGCCGTCCAGCGCGCGGCGGGATCGGTTAACGAGAGGTGCTTCGGTATCGCGCCGATCTGTCCGACCTCGTCGAGGGCGTGTAGATATTCGCGAACGGCGCGGGTGGCACGCGCTGGCGCTTGCCAATCGATCTCGACCTCATTCGGCACGCCGCGCCGACGATTGGCGTCGGCCTGGATGATGCTAGCGTCAATCGCAAACCCTTCACCGCGCACGAGTCCTTCCGTCATACAACGCTGCACGATTTCTTCGAATAGAAAGCGGAAAGCGTCACTTTCGCGAAAACGGCCATGACGATTCTGGGAGAAGCTCGACGCATCGGGCACTTTATCTTCCAAGCTGAGCCGGCAGAACCAACGATAGGCCAGGTTCAAATGCACTTCTTCGCACAGGCGCCGTTCTGAACGAATCCCGAAGCAGTAACCGACCAATAACCTCCGAATCATCAACTCGGGATCGATGCACGGGCGGCCGGTGTGGCTCTAGAACGCGGCGAGATGTTGACGAAGCCGGCTGAGATCGAGAACTCGGTCAATCCCGCGCAACACATGATTTTGCGGGACGTGAGTCAAGATTAAAGGAATAAAACAACCGTTCCTGACCAGTCTGCTGTTGTCTCATCATCGTCGGCACTCCACTACAGCCGTTCCGAGATCAGATCGTCGTCAACGACCAAAGTTCCGGGAGTTTTTCAACACAATAGACCCGATTCGGACTCTCGCCAGCAGATTTGAATTTCCTCCCAAAGCGGCCGCCGGTGATCGAGTACGCGACCCCTAGCTTTCGTTCGAGACAATTTCAGTAGCTATCGTGCTCGCGACCAAACTCTCTGCCCAGCATACGCGCAGGAACAACAGTAAAGATGTGGGAGCGCCGGGATGTTCTGCAATGCGCCAAATCGGCTCGTGCGGAGGCATGTGCAAGCAACAACCCAAGGCAACCAGTCACGAATAAAAACCAAGTTGCGGGCAGTGGCACTGGACGTTGCGACACCCGCCAATTCGTCCCGGAACTTGATTCGATTGCAAAGTCGGGCACGACGTTTCCATTTTGGTCAAGCACCTCAAGAATTCCACCCCAACCGGCAGTATTCAGAAATAGGCTCTGGGCAAATCCTCCCCCGGATAGTGAGGCTATTTGCGACGCCCTGACATCCAATTTACCGAGGAGCTGGAAGGAGATACCAAAAGTAAAATTAAGCAACGCGTCACCAACGAAACCTACGCCGCCAATGCCAGAGTTGATTGTAGATTGGAAGAAGGTGGGGTTCCCAAGTGTGCCAATTTGCAATTGGACGGACGCCATAGCATTGCTTCCGGCACGATCTAAAAAGCCTTCTATGAAGAAGCTGTACCTTAGGCGCCCAGCACCCTTGATCGTCGGCGCAGTTATGGTGAGGTCATCACGCCAGCTCGCTTGGGCAATGGCCGAGGCAAGGTTTCAAACACAAACGGCGCCCAAGTAGCTTCTGCGTCCGCGTGAAGCAGGCCATAACTCGATGAGGCCTCGGCGACACCGCTAACCTTACTGTTGAAAGGTGGGGTGACTGCGGAACCGAAGCACACGGCATGTGTTGAACCTTGATCGGTTGCCGTTGGACCAAAAATATTTTCTCCTCCTCCAGTTGACTGTGGCCCTGCGGCGCCGACGTCGCACAACGCAGATGTTTCAAACATCGCATGTGCCACCCGAGAATATCCCATTGCACCTATGAAATTGCTAAGGATTGCGCCGAAAAGCAATGCGTTTTTCATTTCCGTGGCCCTCCCACTTTATCAATATTGCACCGTTCATTATCGCGACTAACCGAGCGCGAAGACACGTCATTCTCAACGTGCCACTAGGCTAATGCTTCCGTGCCACCGACCGCAATTGGGAACCGGTAATACTACTTGCTTCGTTCCACGTGAGATTATGATCATTCGCGCGGGGCGACTTTCGAGGATTTTAATGACCATTGCCGTTAGGGTGCTGGGACCGGTTTTGGCCGAAAACGGGCTGGCAGCCTGACCCGCCAAACATCGAACGCCCTCGGCGACGATGGCTAAAATTCTCTCCGCTCGCGCCAACCCGCGATGGTTCCGGCTCTGAGCTTTGCGCGTCCCGCCAGCGTGGGCCGCTTTAGGCCGTGAGCTCAGCGCGTACCCTCCGCAACAGAAAATAGATCAGTCCGTGAAACGCTGCGTAGACCACGATGCTACTCATCAAAAATGGGGGCGATAGCAGCGCATCAATCTAATCGGGACTCGTAGAAAGGCGCCGTGAAACGCGTCTGGCGACGTAGATTGCTTTCGTTTCATCGGGATGCAACAGACCGATGACCCCGATGCCGATACCATACCGCGCCTCGATCAGAAGCAGCCAGCTGCCTATCGGGTAAGCCAGCGCATTGCGCCAGGCCAGAACGCTACGTGGACATCCCGCTCGAAGCGCCCGCCTGATCGCGGGCGAAATTTAAGCTCGACGAAAACCTCGGCCTGCGCGGAAAGATCAACAGGGTAAAGAGAGCACACTCACGATTTCGTCGATGTTCGCCAATTCCGCGTGCTCGACAATCCTCCAGATAATGCGGCGGTCGACTCAGCGGAAAGCAAACTCCGGCAAAACCAGTCCGTGCTACCTCCCTTGTTGTCTTTAGCTGTCTCCATCACTGAAGACCTCACCGTAGATTTCTTCGGTTTGCCTAGCCTCGTCGTCGGTTAGCGTGGCAAATTCGCTCTCGCGACGCCGTTTAGGGATCGCCCCGCCGTTCTGGCGCATGAACATCAGCAGATTCTGTGCAAGGCGGTCCGGCATATCGACAACTTCCATTATTCGACGCTCGGCTTCGTCTTGACGACGCAGATAAAGGTCAAGTGATCGGTGATATCGTCGCCCGGCCAGTAACGTTTATCGAAGAGGGTCCAGCCGTCTTCGACTCGTAGACTTCCCTTAATGTGGCCGTCAGCGACTGCGCTCGGCGTTCTGACTGGTACGTGCAGCCCAAACCGATGGACAAGTGCGGCCCACCCGACAAGCCTTGCTTCTTTAGGGACGAGCTGACCCTGAAAAATAAGCGGTGTAGGGAATTTCAGACGCATAGGTCGATAATCGATTGTTGCGATCGAAACTAGCCTGAAATCGGCGGGTCTTGTCGAAAATGAGTATACACAGGGCTGATCGAAAATCATTCATGAAAGTCGAATTTAACCTCCAGCTTCATAACCATTGCGGCGACAATGGCACGCTGCCTTCGATGATTTTTTCTTGAGGGACTTTTGCGGGTCACAGTCCCGCATCATCCTGCAAAACTGGGCAAATCCCGCAACGGACGCCCCGGCTATGGTTAGGGCGTTCCTTAACAGCCAAATCAGAACCGGGTCACGATTGAGGGTGAGTGGGGGCACCTGCCGTGCTAAACGATGTCAATTAGCCGCCGTACGATAGGCGATATATCACCCCCGCATCGTCATCGGATATCAACACCGAACCGTCCGACAGAGCCGCGATGTCGACCGGTCGTCCGGTAACTTCACCGTCGTGCAACCAGCCGGTGATCAATGGCTCGTGGGTGATCGCGACACCGTTTTTATCGAGTACCACCCGCACGACGCGGTAACCGATCTTCTCCGTGCGATTCCACGAACCGTGCTCGGCGATGAACAAATTGTCGCGATATTGCGCCGGAAATTGCCGGCCGGTATAGAACATCATGCCAAGCGGCGCCACATGCGGTCCGAGCTTAACGACCGGCGGCGTAAATTCTTGCGCAGTGTGTCCCACGCCAAACTCCGGATCGAGAACATCGCCGCCGTGCACATAGGGAAAACCGAAGTGTTGTCCAACGGCGGTTACTCGATTCAACTCACAGTCTGGACGGTTATCGCCTAACCAATCGCGTCCGTTATCTGTGAACCAGAGTTCCGAAGTCACCGGATGCCATGCGAAACCCTCCGAATTGCGAATTCCCGTGGCCACGACTTCAAGACCGCTGCCGTCGGGGTTCAGGCGTAAAAGTGCGGAGTATGGCAGCGGCTTCAGGCAGACATTACACGGCGCACCCACGGGCACATACAGCTTTCCTTCGGGTCCAAAGGCCAAATATTTCAAGCCGTGATGAGTGTCCGTTGGCAAACGATCGTAAACCACATGCGGCATCGGTCGCTCGCGATAGTGCTCAGCGATATTATCGAAGCGCAGAATTCGACTAACATCGCCAACAAATAACGCGCCGTCGTGTAACGCGACGCCCGTCGGCAGCGCAAGCTGGTCGGTGATGACGACTGTTTCGTCGACTTTATAATCGCCGTCCTTGTCCACTAACGCATAGACCTTACCCTGGCGCGACCCGACGAACACCAGGCCCGACGAACCTACGGCGATTTGTCGGGCAGCGGGAACATCCGCCGCATACACCGCAATTTTGAATCCGGGTGGAACGCGCAAGGTGCCCGGTGATTCAGCTCGCACGTTCAATTGGAGCAGAAGTGCCGCGATGGACCACACAAATAAGAAAGGGACGGTGTTAATACGATCCCTCCCTGGGTTACGCAGCGCGGCGCTTCCGTAGCAGTGATGCAGCAACAGAATGAACGCTTTGGCGATCAAATTTCCTGCGACACCTTCTCGGTGGTCACCGATAAGCGATGAATCAGGGTCCGCAGAAAGACCTTTAGGAATCGTACCTGGCAATTGAGCGAGACCTGGCTAATAACACTGGCATTCACCTTCAACAGTGACGTTGGGCCATTAGCGACGATGGTCGCCGTGCGTTTGGTTTTGGCGAGATAGCCCATTTCTCCGAAACAATCACCGGCATACAGGCCACGCAAGGTTTTGCCGAGCTTACGCACGGCCACTTCTCCGTGCACCAGAATATAGAAAGAATCGTCTAAATCACCTTCCAAAATAATCTCGCTGTTATCGGGATAGTCTTGCCATTTGCCAGCGCGCACAATCTCCCAGATTTCCGCGTCGGGGAATCCTTGGAAAAAGTCGAGTTGCTTCACCGCGGCAAATTTTTCTTGTTCAGAGATATTTTCCTGCGGTTGTTCGAGCAACCGCTCGAACGCTTTGCTCAGGTCGATAGCAAGATCAGCGCCCATTGGGTAACGGACCGCGCGATCCTTGGCCAGCGCTTTGGCGACGATGGTGTCCAGGCTGGCATGTATATCGCCGCGGAGTTCGCTTAGCGGCGGCGGCACATCGTGCATGATTCGTTGCACCAACCGCGAAAAATTGTCCGCGGCGAACGGGTGCTTCCCGGTAAAGAGTTCGAACATCACAATACCGAGCGAAAATATATCCGTTTGGTTGGTTAAATAATCCTCGCTGACCTGCTCGGGCGACATGTAACGCGGCGAACCGACCAAGCCAAGCGGCATGGTCTCGGTGGAATCCATCTTGGTTAAATGCGCGATGCTAAAGTCGCCAATCTTCACGTCCATGGTTTCGGTGACGAGGATATTCGTCGGCTTGATGTCACGATGGATCACGCCTTGCTTGTGCGCGTAATCAAGCGCCTTGGCGCATTTGAAGACCATCTCGACGACCTTATCGATCGGCAATAGGTTGTCACCGCGACAGTACGGCTTAAGGGTCTGCCCGCCTTCGACATATTCCATGACGATGTAGCAGACTTCGCCATCCACCCCGGCATCGTAAATCGCGATAATGTTGGGATGCGTAAGGCGCCCTGCCGTGTGCGCCTCATTGAAAAACATCTTACGGTAGCGTTGCCCCGATTCCTCGTTGTTCAATTGCTCGGCGTGCGCCACCTTGATGGCGACCGGCCGGTCGATATACGGATCGTGGCCTAAGTACACCGTCCCCATGCTCCCACGATTGATCTCGCGGATGACTTCATACTTACCGAGACGGTGCGGAGGAGAATCGCTCATAGATAATTCAAGAGTAGCACGGTGGTATAGTGGATTGGAGACGGATCGTCCGCGGCTGTGGCGGCGGTCCGCTGTTTACAAATCGATTGTTCTACAAGTCGGCCAAACCCGTGGGTACTTGAGCGGTTTGCTCCGCAGGGCGCATTGGCTTAGTGCTGTGATGGAGAAATCATGATGATGAGTTTGCCAACCCTTCAATCAATGCTGAATGGATACGCCGACGGCTGGCGTACGCGACGGCTCCGGTCGCTGTTTGATCTCGCGCCAGATCGGGCTACGGAGTTCACGATCGAAGCCGCCGGGCTGACTCTGGATTACAGTAAAAATCATATCAACGTGCAGATCCGCGATGCGCTGCTGGAGTTGGCGGCGGCGAGCGGCCTTGGCGCTAAAGTCGAAGGCTTATTTACTGGCGCGATGCTGAATCCCACCGAGCAGCGCGCAGTGTTACACACCGCGCTTCGCGCCGCCCCCGGCGAAGCGCCCGCCGCGGTGGCGAACGAGGTCGCCACCGTCAAGCAACGCATGCGCGAACTCGTCACGGCGCTGCATACGGGACAATGGCGGGGCCACACGGGACTCGCCATCACTGATGTTGTCAATATCGGAATCGGTGGCTCGCATCTCGGACCACAATTGGCGTGCGCCGCACTGCGCGATAGCCACGTGCCGCAAACGCAAGTGCATTTCGTCTCCAACGTCGATGGCGGGGATATCGCAAGTCACCTGGCGCGGCTCGATCCGGCGCGCACGCTGTTCATCGTTGCGTCAAAATCATTCACCACGCCGGAAACCGCGTTGAACGCGCGCACCGCGGAGCGCTGGCTCCAAGCGCGCCTCGGTGATCCCGCGGCCAACGCTAGACACTTCATCGCCATCACGGCTCACCCGGACCGCGCGGTCAAATTCGGCATCGCGCGCGAAAATGTCCTACCGATGTGGGATTGGGTTGGCGGTCGTTACTCGTTGTGGTCAGCGATAGGCTTGCCCATAGCACTCGCCGTCGGCATGGATTCTTTTGAGGCCATGCTTGCTGGCGCAGCCAACATGGATCGCCATTTTCGAAGTGCCCCATTCGCCACTAATTTACCGGTGCTACTGGCCTTGGTCGGGATCTGGAACACGAATTACTTGGGTGCGGAGACGCTCGCGGTGGTGCCGTACGATGAGCGCTTGTTTTATCTGCCGTCCTACCTGCAGCAACTTGAAATGGAAAGCAACGGCAAGCGCGTGCTCGAATCGAACATGCTGGTTAGTGGCCATACCGCGCCCATTTTATGGGGTGGATTGGGAACCAATGTCCAACACGCGTTCTTCCAATTGCTACATCAGGGCACGCGCCTCATCCCGGTGGATTTTGTGCTCGCGTTACAAAATCCACACTCCCCATCCGGACATCACGACATGCTGATCGCGAATTGTCTGGCGCAAGCCGAAGCATTGATGTGTGGTCGTACGCGCGAGGAGGCCGCGGCGACGAGCGCTAATGTACCCGGCATCGATCTTCCGCTACATCGCGCAACGGCCGGCAATCAACCGAGCAATGTGCTGGTGATGGAAGCCCTCACCCCAGCGACTTTCGGCGCGTTGCTCGCGCTCTACGAGCACAAAACCTTTGTACAAGGCGTGATCTGGGGAATTAATTCCTTCGACCAATGGGGCGTGGAGCTCGGCAAGGAACTCGCGCAATCATTGTTGAATGAGATTGAAACGGCCCAAGTGGGTTTCCACGATAGTTCGACCACGGCGTTACTTCAACGATATTTACGAGCGAAACAGTCTGTCGAATAAGCCTCGCGCCCAACTACCGTCTCCCTGCTCCTAGGCGGCATTCACGAGCGCTTAGCTAAAGTCCCGGGCGCACGACCAAATCGTTGGTCTTCGATAATCTGTCGATCAAAACACGCAAAAATACCCGGCTAAAGCGCAGCTGACACTCCGTAGTTGCTTGCTCGATTAACGTCGCGTTGACCTTCATCAGCGATACCGGGCCATCAGCGATCACACTGGCCGTGCGCCTGATCTTACTTAAATAGCCCATTTCACCAAAGCAATCACCCATTCTGAGATGCCCGAGCGAGCGGCCCTGTTTGGTGACATTAACACCACCGTTAATGATGATGAAAAAGGAGTCGTCGACATCGCCCTCCCGGATCAGTATTTCGCCTGGCGCGGCCTCTTGCCACACACTGGCGCGAATCATCTCCCAGATCTCGGTATCGAGGAACCCACGAAAAAAATCGAGCGGTTTCACCAGCTCAAATTTCTCGCGCGCTGGAATATCTTCCTGCGGGCGCTCGAGATGCGTGAACGCGGTGCTTAAGTCAGACGCCAGGTCGAGCCCCATGCGGTAACGCCGTTCTGGGGTCTTCTCGAGGCATTTACAAATTATCCGTTCCATGATCGGCGGCAGATCCGCACGATGCGTACTAAGCGGAACGGGATCTTCGTTGATGACCCGATGGATCAGGTTCGAAAAGCTTTCGCCACCAAACGGATGATGGCCGGTCAGCATTTCATACGCGACGATACCGAGCGAAAATAGATCGGTTTGATGCGAAATGGTGTCTTCCTGAATTTGTTCAGGCGACATATAGCGCGGCGATCCCACGAACCCCATCGGCATGGTTTGCGACATATCGGTGCGATTGATATGCGCGATGCTGAAATCCGCGATTTTCACATCCATATCGTGGGTCAGCAGGATATTCGACGGCTTGATATCGCGATGAATCACGCCTTGGCGGTGCGCGTAATCAAGCGCTTTTGCACAGCGAAAAATCAATTCCGCGACTTGATTGACCGGCAGTAAGTTATCGGACCGGCAATAGGATCGCAGCGTATCGCCGTTCTCGATCAACTCCATGACGATGTAGCATTTATCCTCATCCACCCCGGCATCGAAAATATCGAGAATATTCGAATGGCGAAGCATGCCGGCGGTGTGCGCTTCGTTAAAGAACATTTTGCGAAAACGTTCACCCGAGTCGCGATCCTTCAACGCATCGGCCATGGCGACCTTCACCGCGACCTGCCGATCGATATAAGGATCATAGGCTTCATACACGATGCCCATGCTGCCGCGGCCAATTTCGCGGGCGATCTCATATTTGCCAAGTTTGGTAAACATTCAGGTCAATCATAGGTGGTTCGAATAAGTTCGAGCGTAGTGTACCTGACCGCGCCATTTCGAAAAGCCGCGCTGAAATCGCTCGCGGTCGCGTGCCTTCGGTATAATCGCGGCCATGGATCCCGCCGCCAAACGCCTGCGCCACCTCATTGTCGTCGCAACTTTAATTATCGGCGCGTTTGGTGCCGGCGTTTATTTCGCGCTTGGCCCGGGCGGCGGCGACTCGCAGGCCAACATACCGGGATTGTTATGGCCGAATCCACCCCATGTGAACACGTTCGCACTGACCAACGTCGATGGCCGGCCGCTCGATACCGCGTACCTCGCCGGCAAATGGACTCTACTCTTCTTCGGCTTCACGCATTGTCCTGATGTTTGTCCCACCACGCTCGCGACGTTGAAACACGTGCGCGAACTGCTGATAGCGACCGGCCCATTCAAGTCCACGCTGCAAGTGCTTTTCGTATCGGTGGATCCGGAACGGGACAGTCCAGCAGTCTTGAAATCGTATGTCGGTTACTTCGATCCGAGCTTCAACGCGGCGATAGGCACGGAAGCGGAACTCAAAGCCGTGGCTCGCGAACTCGGGATTATCTATGCCAAGATCCCAACGGCCGACCCCGCTTTGTATAACGTCGATCACACGGCGTCGGTGCTGCTCATTGGACCGGCGGCCACGCTGTTGGGTGTTTTCCCACCGCCCCACCGCGCCGACCAGATCGCACAACGCGTCCGTGAAATCGAGGTTTTTGTGGCGAGTCATTCGTGAGCAAAGTTATGGGCGTCGCCTTGCTGTTAGTGACGACGAATTCGCTAGCTTGCGTGGGATTGACGGTTGACCACGGTTGGGTCCGAGAACCACCGCCTGGCGCTGCCGTCGCGGCCGCGTTCATGACCTTGCGCAATAGTGGCGCCTCGCCCATCACGATAACCGCGGTCAGCAGCCGTCGCTTCGCCCACGCCATGATTCATCAGTCGATGATCGTCGATGGCACCGCACGCATGGTGGCACATGAGACATTGGTGGTGGCGCCACACAATTCGATTCAACTGGCGCCCGCAGGGTTGCACCTCATGTTGATGCAACCGAACATGCCCCTGGCGCAAGGTCAGCAGGTCCAAATTGAATTCGATTGCGGCGGACATCGCAGCACGGTGGCTTTACCCATTCAACGCGACTTACCTTAAACCCGTCCCTTCGGCCCGGTAAGCACTTTAGAGTCAAACGTGTAAATGTTGCCTCAGTCCAGTCGGAAAAAGAATTAAGCGTGGCGAGTCTCCGCGATTACCTCAAAGTACTACCGCAATATATCTACGCGCAGCATACCGCGTCGCGCGTCATACGGCGCCTGACCCACTCACGACGACGATGGCTGGCAACGTGGCTAATTCGGCGGTTTCTGCGCGTCTACGCTGTCGATTTAAGCGAGGCGGTGGAACCGGATCCTGGCGCTTATCTCACCTTTAACGCGTTTTTCACGCGCGCGCTGCGGCCCGAGACACGGCCGCAACCAAACGATGATCTGGCAGTCGTGAGTCCCGCCGATGGCGTGCTCAGCGAGTGCGGTCAACTCCTAGGTGACCGAATACTACAGGCCAAAGGACAATATTATTCGGTCGACACCCTGCTCGCGAATGACTTATACGCGTCTCAGCAATACCATCGTGGGCGCTTCGCCACGATTTACCTCGCGCCCAACAATTATCATCGCGTACACGCGCCGCAGGCCGGCCAGATCCACGAAGTCGTTTATGTGCCGGGCGCGCTGTTTTCGGTAAATGCGCGAACCGCGCGCGTGGTGCCGAATTTATTTACGCGGAACGAACGCGTGATCTTGCACTGTAGCAGCGCGAGCGGTCCTTTCGCGGTGGTTATGATTGGCGCGATGCTGGTCGGGAATATGGAACTCATCTGCTGCAAATTGCGAACGCTGATGCGGCAACGCCAAATCGCGCGGCAAGGTTTCGACCGCCCTATTCCATTCGCGCGCGGTGACGAACTGGGACGCTTTAGCATGGGCTCAACCGTCATCGTGCTCTTTCCGCGCGATACGCTCGTATGGGACGAGGTGCTAACGCCAGGGCACCTAATTCAGGTGGGGCAAGCCTTAGGACGACTCAATCGCCGCTAAAACGCTCGCCACAAAATTTGCTTGTGCGCGATGCGCACGCTACCAGGGCAGGTACGGAATGGTCGCCGAGATGCAGACGGTCATCAGCGCGCCCGGCATCACGCCGAGGGCCAGCACCGCCAGCGTATTGACCGAAAATACCAATTTAAGATCCGCCGACGTTTCACTGTTCAGTGCATCAGACGGCTCATCGAAGTACATGATTTTAACGATGCGAAGGTAGTAGTACGCGCCAATAATTGAAAAGAAGACCGCGACCCCGGCCAGCCACACATAGTTTGCGACGACCGCTTCTTTCAACACAAACCATTTCGCCCAAAAGCCACCGAACGGCGGGACACCCGCCATCGAGAACATCAGAATCATCAGCATGAAGGCCAACCATGGATTGCGCTTGGCCAATCCCGCCAGATCGCTTAACTGATCAGATTCCGAATGGGCTGACGCCAACAAAATAATCGCACCGAAGGCGCCCATGCTCATCAGCGCGTACATCGTGACGTAGAACATCGACGCCGCGTAGCCAGACGCAGTCGCCGACAACATGCCCAGCAGGAAAAACCCCATATGCGCAATCGTCGAATACGCGAGCATGCGTTTCAAATTCGTTTGCGCGATAGCGAGGATATTGCCCACCCCCATCGACAGTAGCGCGAGAATTACCAACATTTGTTGCCATTCCTCGACTAGCCCCCACAAGCCATCGACTAGCAATCGCATGGCCATCCCGAAGGCGGCGAGTTTGGGTGCCGTGCCAATAAACTGCGTGACAGGAGTGGCCGCGCCTTGATAGACATCGGGAACCCACATGTGAAACGGCACCAAACCGAGCTTAAAGGCGATCCCGACCACCAAGAACACGAGGCCAAAAGTAAGCAGCAGACGTTGTTGCTCCAAGTGATCGACTTTAATCAGCAACTCAGATAAATCGAGCGTGCCAGCAACGCCATAAAGCATCGACATCCCATAGAGCAACATGCCGGAGGCCAACGCACCGAGCACGAAATATTTCATCGCCGCTTCCGAGGCATTGACCGAGTCGCGTTGCATGGCGACCAGCGAATACAGCGATAACGATAGAAGTTCTAAACCGAGGTAGATGGTAATCAAGCTGTTCGCGGAGACCAGAATCATCATCCCGAGCGTCGCGAACAATGCCAGCGGATAGTATTCGCTCGGCACACTCGGCCGTTTGTTGAAATATTCCCGCGCATAGAAAAAGGATAAAACCACGAGCACCAATAGAAACGCCTTGAGCACGGTCCCAAGAACATCGACCCGAAACGTGCCGGCAAATCCAAACGTGGCTGCTTCAGGCACGTAGCTCGCCACCTGGCCGAGCACGATGAGGCAACTGCCAACCGTGCACCAGAAGGTCACCGCCGGGTGACGCTTGCCGATAAATGCATCCAGCAGCAACACCCCACAAGCCAGCGCCAGCAGCAGCATTTCCGGGATGATTAATGAGATGTCATTCATAAGCGGCGATCGACGTCTTGGGTTGCGCGACCTGGTGGAGCAAGTGATCGACGCTCGCGTGCATGGTGTTCAGCAACGGCGCGGGCCATAGTCCCAGCCACAGCACGGCCACGGCCAGCGCCGACAAAATGAACGACTCGCGTCCATTGAGATCAGTCAAGGCCGCGACGTGCGGATTACGCACTTCGCCGAAGATCACGCGCTTATACATCCACAAGGTATATGCGGCGCCGAGAATCAGCGTGGTCGCCGCCAGGAAGGCGTACCAGAAATTAGCCTTGAAGCTGCTCAAGATGACGAGAAACTCACCAACGAAGCCCGATGTGGCGGGCAGGCCGGCGTTCGCCATCGCGAATAACAACATAAACGCCGCGAATTTCGGCATGGTGTTGACCACACCGCCGTAGTCGCCAATTTGCCGGCTGTGCATGCGGTCGTACATCACCCCCACGCATAGGAACATCGCACTGGAAATAAAGCCGTGCGAAATCATTTGTACCATGGCGCCTTCGACACCCATGGCCGCGGACTGCCAACTGCCGGTGGCGCTCGAGATCCCGAATATGGTGAAGAGCCCGAGCGTGACAAATCCCATATGCGAGATTGAGGAGTACGCGATGAGTTTCTTCATGTCTTGCTGGGCCAGGGCCACGAAGCCGATATACACCACCGCCACCAAGGACAGTGTGATCATCAGCCACCCGAACGACGCCGCGCCATCGGGAGTGATCGGCAAACTAAAGCGTAGGAACCCGTAGCCACCCATTTTCAGCATGATGGCCGCCAGCACCACCGAGCCGCCAGTTGGCGCTTCGACATGCGCATCGGGCAACCAGGTGTGCACCGGCCACATCGGCACTTTAACGGCGAAGGCCAACAGGAAGGCAATAAAGATCCAGCGTTGTTCGGGCAGCGTGAGCACCGCGTCTTGCATGTCCTGGAGCGCGAAGCTGCCCGCCTTGCCGTGTAAGTACAACAGGGCCACAAGCATGAATACCGAGCCCAAGAAGGTGTAGAGAAAAAACTTAATGGTGGCGTACACCCGGCGTGGTCCACCCCAAATGCCGATGATCAAGAACATCGGAATCAGCATCGCTTCCCAGAACACATAAAACAAAATCGAGTCGAGCGCGCTAAACACGCCGACCATGAATCCTTCGAGCACTAGAAACGCGCCCATGTATTGATTCACGCGATCTTCGATCACTTCCCAACCCGCGAGCACCACGAGCACCGTGGTGAACGTCGTCAGCAAGATCAAGGGCAGCGCTATACCGTCGATCCCAATGTGATAGTTGATCTTGAACGCATCGATCCAACTGTGTCGTTCGACGAACTGCATCGCGGCCGTGCTTGCGTCGAAATCACGAAACAAGAGCACCGACAGCACGAACGTAATCACCGCCACGGCTAATGCCTGGTGCTTGACCCCGCGTTCACCACGGCGAGTACCGATAACGGTAAGGAGCAGAC
This sequence comes from Gammaproteobacteria bacterium, assembly GCA_043738965.1. Classification (GTDB taxonomy): domain Bacteria; phylum Pseudomonadota; class Gammaproteobacteria; genus CAIKBL01. Next base: position 9,896 of record JAYUEZ010000468.1, on the reverse strand, counting down.
CGCCGATGATCGGCAACCATATACAAAGGCTTAAAAGCGGAACGTTAGGGCTAGTCATGTCGATACTGGTGGTCGCACGGTACGGATTGGCGGTCGGCTAGTTAAGTAAGTGATGAACAAACACGCCGAGCAAGGCGAGCAGACCAAGAATCATCGCAAACGCATAATGGTACAGATAGCCGGATTGGACATTGCGCAGGAGCCGTGACCACCAGCCGACAAATTTGGCCGAACCATTCACGAGCAAACCATCAATCAATGCCTCATCACCGACGCGCCACAGGACTCCGCCGGCGCCGCGGGCGCCACCCGCGAAGAACCAATTGTTAAACTCATCAAAGCCGTATTTATTGACGAGCAAGCTATGCAGTGGTTTAAACGTAGCGGCGATCCGCGCCGGCAACGCGGGTGCTTTGAGGTAGAGGAACCAGGCCGTGAATACCCCGGCCATCGCCAACCAAAATGGGGCTTGTTGCACGCCGTGCACGACGGTCGCCCACGACCCATGAAAATGTTCGCCCATCTCGGCGAGCACCGCGTGTTCCGGCAGGACCACGATACTGCCACCGAAATAATCACCGAACAGCAGCGGTCCAACACCAAGCGCCCCCGCCACGACCGACGGGATCGCGAGAGCCACTAGCGGGACCCATACCACGGCCGGTGATTCGTGTAGATGTTCGCGCGTGTGATGATCCATGCGGCCCTCACCATGGAAGACCATGAACACCAGTCGAAACGAATACAGCGCGGTAACGAACACACCGCCCAACACCGCCAAATACGCTAGGTGCGCACCGGGGAGATTTGAATGTGCGGCGGCTTCGATAATAGCGTCCTTGGAGAAGAAGCCAGCGAATCCCGGGAAACCGATCAGCGCCAACGTGCCGATCAAACTAGTCCAATAAGTAATCGGAAGATGCGATTTGAGCCCACCCATCTTGCGCATATCCTGTTCATGATGCATGCCCATGATGACCGAGCCCGCGGCGAGAAAGAGTAGCGCCTTAAAGAAGGCATGCGTGACCAGATGAAAGATCGCCGCTGCATAGGCCGAGGCGCCGAGCGCGACCGTCATATAACCGAGTTGCGACAACGTGGAATACGCGACCACGCGTTTGATGTCGTTTTGGACCAAGCCGAGCAGGCCCATGAAAAACGCGGTAATCGCGCCGATGACAAGCACCACCGACAACGCAGTACTCGACAATTCAAACAACGGCGACATCCGCGCGACCATGAAAATTCCAGCGGTAACCATCGTGGCGGCATGGATTAACGCCGAGATCGGCGTGGGGCCTTCCATCGAGTCTGGTAACCACACATGTAACGGGACTTGCGCCGACTTCCCCATGGCGCCCACGAATAACAATAGACACGTCACTGTCATCAACGACCATGGGTGTCCTGGAAACAGCGTAATCGACTGTCCCGCCATACTCGGCGCGCGCTCGAAGACCTCTGCGTAATCGAGGTTGCCGAAGTACATGAACACCGCGGCAATCCCGAGCAGGAAACCGAAATCGCCCACGCGATTGACCAGGAAGGCTTTGAGATTCGCGAAAATCGCACTATCGCGCTTAAACCAAAATCCGATCAGCAGATAGGACACCAAACCAACCGCTTCCCAGCCAAAGAATAATTGCAGAAAATTATTGGCCATCACCAACATCAACATGCTGAAGGTGAAGAGCGAGATATAGGAAAAGAATCGCTGATAGCCCGGATCATCGTGCATGTAACCGACGGTATAGATATGGACCATCCACGATACGAAGGTCACGACCACCATCATCGTGACGGTCAGCTGGTCGATTAAAAATCCAATTTCGAACGGCACTCCGCCGGTTTCGAGCCAGGTATACAGATTGACGTTAAGCGCTGGCGCACCGCCCCAGATAATTTGCCGGAACACCACACACGACAGCACAAAGGATAGGCCAACCCCCAGAATCGTCACCCAATGCGCGGCAGAGCGGCCTAGCGTGCGACCAAAGAGGCCAGCGACCATGGCGGCCGCCAGCGGCGCCAGGACTATAAGCAAGCACAGATCTTTCACTGGCGGTTCTTCCGGGGCTTAAGACGGGTACGCAATTGGCTAACCACGCAGCGTGCTGATGTCGTCGACATTGATCGAGCTACGATTACGGAACAGGACGACGAGGATCGCGAGACCAATTGCCGACTCGGCAGCGGCTACCGTCAGAATAAAAAAGACAAAGATTTGACCACTGATATCTTGGTTGTAATGCGAGAAGGCGATGAAGTTCAGATTGACCGCGAGCAGCATCAGTTCAATACACATCAACAGCACAATGATGTTCTTACGATTGATGAAGATGCCGGCGACACTCAAACAGAACAGCACCGCGCCGACAATGAGAAAATCCGCCAGCGCTAACATCGGTGATGGCCTCGCGACACCGCCGGTAAGCCACCTCTGATCATTCGGGTTTCTCCGCCGCCATCTTCACCAACCGCACCCGATCGGCTCGCGTCACCTGAACCTGATGCCCGGGACGCGGCGCACGCGTTTGCCGCGTGGTCCGCAAGGTCAATGCAATGGCGGCAACGATCGCCACCAATAGGATCACCGACGCCACTTCGAACGGCAGCACATACTGCGTGTACAGCACGCGTCCGAGCACCGCGGTGTTGTTGTACGACGCGGCGGCGGCCTCCGGTTGCGTGATCCGATTGAGTCCAAAATGCTGATGTCCCACCACATAGCCAATCGCCGCCAACATCAGGACCGCCACGCCGGCGGCAATGGGCAGATAGCGTGCGAAGCCTTCGCGCAGCACCGCGATGTTGATATCGAGCATCATGACCACGAACAAGAACAACACCATGACGGCGCCGACATAGACCAACACCAGTACGATGGCGAGAAACTCCGCTTCCAACAATAACCACAGACCCGCGCTGGCGAAAAACGCCACCACCAGGAAGAGCGCTGCATGCACCGGATTGCGTACGGTGATAACCATGGCGGCGGCGAAAATCAACACCGCGGCAAAGGCATAGAAAACGAACTGCTCAACCATTGTGTGGCTTTACCCTTGGTTACCGTGGGACATTCGTCATGGTTCGCGGCAGACTCAGCGGTAACGCGCTTCGGCCGCGCGATCAGCGGCGATTTGTGCTTCGAATCGATCGCCGTTGGCGAGAAGTTTCTCCTTGGTCATTATCAAATCACTGCGCTGTTCGCCGTGATATTCAAAGTGTCGGGTCTCGACGATCGAATCCACCGGGCACGATTCCTCGCAGAACCCACAGAAAATGCATTTACTTAAATCGATGTCGTAACGGGTGGTACGCCGCGTGCCATCGGCACGCGGCTCGGATTCGATGGTGATCGCGAGCGCTGGACACACGGCTTCACAGAGTTTGCACGCAATACACCGCTCTTCACCGTTCGGATAGCGGCGTAGGGCGTGTAGGCCGCGGAAACGCGGCGATTGCGGCGTTTTTTCTTCTGGATACTGCACGGTGATTTTGCGCGCGAACAAGTACCGCCCGGTTAATCCCATGCCCTTAACGAGTTCGATCAAGGTCAAACTCTTGAGATAGCTAACGACAGCGTTCATTGGGTTCCCCTGCTCATGTCGCGTTGAACCACGGTGGCACGCGCAAAATCACCAAGGTCGCGACCACGACCAGCCACACGATGGTGATCGGCAAAAAGACTTTCCACCCGAGCCGCATGATCTGGTCATACCGATAACGCGGGAAAGTGGCGCGGAACCACAGAAAACAGAACAGAAAGAAAAATATTTTGAATACAAACCAGTGGATCCCATCGCCAAGTAAGGTTCCAATCACCGGCGTGATCGCCAAACTCGCCGGGAGCGGCGACATCCACCCGCCAAAGAACATCACACTGGTGAGGGCGGAGATCAGAATCATGTTCGCGTATTCAGCGAGGAAAAATAACGCGAAGCCCATGCCGGCGTATTCCACATGAAAGCCGGCGACAATTTCCGATTCCCCTTCGCTGACATCGAATGGCGCACGATTGGTTTCAGCCACGCCAGAAATGAAGTAGATCAAAAAGAGCGGGAACAGCGGCAACCAGAACCAAGTGAACACATTGCCGCGTTGCGCTTCAACGATTTGCCCAAGATTCAAACTGTGCGAGGCGATTAACACGCCGACCAGTGCGAAGCCCATCGCGATTTCGTAGCTGACAATTTGCGCGGCCGAACGCATCGCGCCCAAGAACGCATATTTCGAATTCGACGCCCAGCCGGCAATGATAATGCCGTAGACGCCCAGTGAGGTCAGCGCCAGGACGTATAACAATCCGGCATTGATATTACTCAACACCAATTCGCCACCAAACGGCACCACCGCCCACGCCGCTAGCGCCGGCACCAGCGCGACGATGGGCGCCACCAAAAAAAGAAACGTGCTCGCGCCCGTCGGCACGATGATTTCTTTGGTCAACAGCTTGAGCGCGTCCGCGATCGGTTGACCAAATCCACCGAGTATTTTGATGCCGAAGAAAGTCACGCGATTCGGCCCGAGGCGCACCTGCATGTAGCCGATGATCTTGCGTTCGACCAGCGTTAAGTAAGCGACAGCGCCCATCAGGGGCAACACGATCAGGCCAATTTTCAGCAGGATCAACGTGACCGCAAACACCGGACTTGGCAGAAAACCCAAGGTGTGATGCAGCAGTTCGGTGGCGGCGCTGGGGTGCATGCGAGGGTTATCCAGCCCGCGCGACGGAAATCGCGGTGATCGTTGGCAACGCGGCGGTCAGCTCGGTTCCACTGTAGAGGAAGCAACAACCATCGGCGACTTCCTCCGCCAATTTCGCCGTGGCGCGTACGGTAACGCCCTCGGCGCTCAACGTGAGCGCACCGCCGTCTGTCACGCCTAACGCGGCCAGGCTCGCGCCCGACAAGTGCACCAAGTCATCACCCACTTGCGGCATTTGCTGGAGCGCTGACGCCCGACGCACCAGCGCGTCAGCGCCATACATGGGCACTTGGATCACGGGTTCGAGACCGCTGCCGTGCGGCACGCGGCTGATCGACAGTGTTTTTGTGTCCGCGCTCAGACCTGGGCGCGTCAATGGGCCGCACAGCGCAGCCAGTTCAGCGGTTACATCGGCGCACGTCACCGCATCAAAGCCAGGCAACGCGCAGAGTTCACCAAGCGCGCGCAGAACCTTCCACGCCGGCCGCGCGCTCCCTGGCGGCTTTACCGCGCTCGCAAAGGTCTGCCATTCGGCAGCGGCATTGATGAAGCTTCCCTCGTTTTCGGGGAACACCGCCACCGGCAATAATAGATCAGCAACTCGTTCGAGCACCGGCGAGGTAAACGCCACCATCGCGGCAACGAAGTCAGCGGCGTCTAGCGTGGCAACCGCGCGCGCTGGTATCGCGCAATCGCGATCGGGTTCAATGCCGAGCAATAAATAAGCAGTCACCGGTTCGCGCAGGAGGTCAGCGGCCGTCTTACCCGCTGCGGCGACAAGACGTCCCGCTGGACCACGATGCGGGAGCGCGCCGGCGAGCCACGCGCCGGCGGCGTTCGCACCTTCAGTTAGTTGGCCGGCGCGGCCTTGGACGTCCGCGGCAAGCCGACCAAGCAGACTCAATAGCGTGCCGCGTTCGGCATGGCTTTGAACGCGATTTCCCGCCAGCAGCACCGCGCGCTGTGATTTACGCAAGAGGTCGGCGAACTCGCGCTGCCCGGACGTTGGTTCGACGCCGGCAAGATCCGCTTGCGCGATTTGTTTGAGGTCGGCATGGGCTTTTATCATGCCACATAGGGCTTCAACCCAACCACTGGGTGCGAGATTGAGGCGCAGCGTCACCTCGAAGTTGTAATCAAACGCGACCGCGTCCAACACCAACACCTTGGCACCGCGATTCACCGCCTTGCGCAAGCGATGATTCAGTAGCGGTTGGTCGTGCCGAGGATAGCCACCGACCAGCAGCACGGTATCGGCGTGTTCTAACTCGTCGAGACCGACGCCGAGCGACGGGAAAAGGGGATCGTTCTCGGCGCCGCTGAAATCCGTCTGGCGCAGTCGATGATCGATATTTTGACTGCCCAAGCCACGACACAACCGCTGCAGCAAGAAAAATTCTTCGCAAGTCGACGCTGGCGACGCCAATGCCGCCAGCGAATTCTTGGCGCCGGCGACGGTGATTTTGTCACGCAGATGCTTAAACGCCGTATCCCAATCACAGTCCTGCCATGCACCCGCCTGCTTAATGCGTGGCGTGAGGAGTCGGCTCTCGCTCCGTAGGGCTTCATAGCTGAAGCGGTCGCGGTCTGCGAGCCAGGTTTCGTTCACCTGCTCGTTTTCTTTGGGCACGATGCGCTTTACGGTTTGGCCCTTGGCATGCACATGGACGTTTGAGCCGATGCAATCATGCGGCGCAATCGAGTCATATTGCTGAAGCTCCCACGCCCGCGCCGAGTATCGATAAGGCTTGGAGGTTAGCGCGCCCACCGGACAAAGATCGATCACATTGCCGGACAACTCGGAAGTCATCGTCTGCGCCACGTAGGTACCGATCTCCAGATACTCACCGCGCCCAGTCGCCCCGAGCTCGCGCAGGCCCGCGATTTCTTCACCAAACCGCACGCAACGCGTGCAATGAATACATCGCGTCATGTCGGTTTGGACCAAGGGCCCGATGTTCTTATCGCGCACCACCCGCTTACGTTCGGAATATTGCGAAACCGAGGTGCCGTAACCAAGCGCGAGATCTTGCAGTTCGCACTCGCCGCCCTGATCGCAGATCGGGCAATCGAGCGGATGGTTGATCAGCAAGAATTCCATCGTCGCCTGCTGCGCCGCGACCGCCTTAGCAGACTTGGTGAACACCTTCATGCCGTCCATCACCGGCGTGGCGCACGCGGGTTGAGGTTTGGGCGCACGCTCGACCTCAACTAAGCACATGCGACAATTGGCGGCGACCGTTAGCTTTTTGTGATAACAAAAGCGCGGGATATAGATTCCAGCCGTGTCGGTCACGTCGATCAGCATCGCCCCCTTGCGTGCGGTGAGGGCCCGCCCATCGACTTCAATCGTAACTTGATCCTCGCTCATCGGATGCTAATCGCGTTACGCCGCGGCCGCCGCGTGCGCGGTGTCGACCACACTCCGCCCATGCTGAATGTAGTGTTCAAATTCCCCGCGAAAATGTTTAACAAAGCTACGCACCGGCATCGCCGCCGCATCGCCCAACGCGCAGATCGTACGGCCCTCGATCTTAGAGGCGACATTATCGAGCCGCTCGATGTCCTCCATTTTGCCCTGTCCGCCGACAATGCGCGTGAGCATTCGGTATAACCAGCCCGTGCCTTCGCGACACGGCGTGCACTGACCGCACGATTCGGCGTAGTAGAAGCGCGAGATCCGTTGCAGCACCTTGACCATATCGGTGGTCTCGTCCATCACGATCACGGCGCCGGAACCGAGCATGGAGCCTGCTTTGCCGATCGAGTCATAGTCCATATCAAGTGCTAGCATGACGGCGCCAGGCAACACCGGCACCGACGAGCCGCCGGGGATCACGGCCTTTAATTGGCGTCCGTCACGCATGCCACCGGCAAGTTCGAGGAGGGTCTTGAACGGCGTGCCCAACGGAATTTCGAAATTGCTCGGGCGCGCGACGTGCCCGCTGACTGAAAAAATCTTGGTGCCCGCGTTATTGGGTTTGCCGTAGCTCGTGAACCATTCGGGACCGTTGCGCAGAATAGCCGGGACCGACGCGAACGATTCGGTATTGTTGATGGTGGTCGGTTGACCGTACAGGCCGAAAGTCGCTGGAAACGGCGGCTTGAACCGCGGGAGGCCTTTCTTGCCTTCGAGTGATTCGAGCAGCGCGGTTTCTTCGCCGCAGATGTAGGCGCCAGCGCCCAGATGATCGTACAGATCGAAATCGACCCCGGAGCCCAAGATATTTCGCCCGAGATAGCCGGCGGCATACGCTTCCTTCAACGCGCCGACAAAGCGCGTGTAGGGCTCGTCCAGGAACTCACCGCGGAGGTAGTTGTAACCGACGGTCGCGCCGATCGCGTAACCGCCGATGGCCATGCCTTCGACCAACGCGTGCGGATTGAAGCGCAGAATATCGCGGTCCTTGCACGTCCCTGGTTCGCTTTCATCCGAATTGCACACCACGTATTTCTGAATGCCCGGTGTCTTCGGCATGAAGCTCCACTTCACACCGGTCGGGAATCCGGCGCCGCCGCGCCCGCGGAGACCCGAGGCCTTGACGCGATCGATGACTTCGCTGGGCGCAATCTTATCGCGCAGGATTTGCTCCCACACCTGGTAGCCGCCGAGTTTGCGGTAGGTCTCAAACGACCACGGTTGATCGTGGCCAAGCGTCGCGAAGCAAGTCAGGTTGAGGGGGACGGTGCTCATTAAAACGATCGCTTACGTTAGCTCGGCCAAAATGCCATCCGCTTTTTCCGGCGTGAGGTGCTCATGGTAGATGTGATCCACCATCATCATCGGTGCGCCACAGCAGGCCGCCAAGCATTCTTCTTCCGGTTTCAAGAAGATCTTGCCGTCGGCGGTCGATTCACCCACTTTGATCCCGAGGCGCTTCTCCACGTGCGCGAGCAAGGCGTCGCCACCGCGCAGCATGCACGAAATATTGGTGCACACCGAAACACTGTGATGGCCCACCGGCTTGGTCTCGAACATCGAATAAAAACTCGCGACTTCGTAGATCGCGATGCGTGGCAATTCGAGGTAAGCCGCTACGGCATCCATGAGTTCCGTTGTTAGAAAACCATGGTTTTCGTGTTGGACTTCGCGTAACGCGGCCAGCACCGCCGAGCGCTTTTGATTTGCCGGATATTTCTGCAACCAGGCATCGATGACCTCGCGGGTGTGCGACGAGAGCAGCGAGGAGCATTCAGTAGTGGTCATAGCGCTAGCGATCAATTTCGCCGAAGACAACGTCCATCGTCCCGATAACGGCGACGACGTCGGCCAACATATGGCCGGCGACCATTTCGTTCATCGCCGATAGATGCGCAAACCCTGGCGCCCGCGCTTTGAGGCGGTACGGTTTATTCGCACCATCAGATACCAGGTAAATGCCGAACTCACCTTTGGGGTGCTCGACCGCGGCGTACACTTCGCCCGCTGGCACGCAGTAGCCTTCGGTGAACAGTTTGAAATGATGGATCAGCGACTCCATGTCGCCTTTCATGTCGCCGCGGTTCGGCGGCGTTAGTTTGTGATCATCGATCATCACGGGACCCGGGTTCGCGCGCAACCAAGTCACGCATTGCTTGATCAAGCGCGCCGATTGGCGCATCTCTTCGATCCGCACCAGGTAGCGATCGTAGCAATCACCATTGACGCCAACGGGGATATCGAAATCGAGATCCGCATAAATCTCGTAGGGCTGCTTCTTGCGCAGATCCCACGCGACTCCCGAGCCACGAAGCATGGGCCCGGTAAAGCCCAACGCCAGCGCGCGCTCTGGCGTTACGATGCCAATATCGACGGTACGCTGTTTCCAAATTCGATTATCGGTGAGCAAGGTTTCGTATTCATCGACGCAGGCCGGGAACCGCGCGACAAAATCGTCGATGAAATCGAGCATGGAACCCGTTCGATTCTGGTTAAGGCCGCGCGCCTCTTTTTCACTCCGCCATTTTGTGACTTGATACTGCGGCATGCGATCCGGCAGGTCGCGATAGACGCCGCCCGGCCGGTAATAAGTCGCGTGCATGCGCGTGCCGGAAACCGCTTCATAACAATCCATCAGATCTTCGCGCTCGCGGAAGCAGTACAGAAACACCGTCATCGCCCCGATATCGAGGCCGTGCGCGCCCAACCACATTAGATGATTCAGAACGCGTGTGATCTCATCGAACATGACTCGAATGTACTGCGCCCG
>JAYUEZ010000467.1:0-3580 GCA_043738965.1 Gammaproteobacteria bacterium | reverse complement strand
TGACGACCGGCGCATCCATCCGCGCCAAGCGTGCCACGCCAGAATTCAAGTCGGCGGTCATCGCCTTGGTCAGTGCTGGCAACGTCGCGCGCTCGCGCACGAAGGTTTTAAGGTCGCCGCCCACGCTGAAATTCTTACCCCGCGCTTCGATCAGCACGGCGCGAACGGCAGGATTCTCGTCGCATTCAATGGCCAGCAATTTCAGTTCGCGACAGAACGCTTCGTCGATCGGGTTCCCGCGTGCGCCTTGATCAAGCGTGAGATACGCGATTGAGGACTCGACGCGAAAGGCAAAAGCAGTGGTTTGCATGTTGAGGTGGCTTCTAGCGATTATTCAAATTGTTGGGAGGCGACCGACTACTAAGTAGTAAGCCAGCGTACGATAAGCGATATACTCAAGCTGTTCCAGTCGACATCGACCAAGAGGATGAGCGCGTGGGCTTTCTCAAAAATTTATTGGGCGGCAGTCCGCGAACCGTGAGCACCACGCCGACTGGCGTGAAATTCGTGGTCCAGCCAGGACAATCAGTACTCGAAGCAGCCTTGGCGCAGGGCATCGCGTTTCCGCATAGCTGCACTGTTGGTACCTGCGGCTCGTGCAAGTGCAAACTCGTCAGCGGCAAGATTCGTGAGATCGCGAACTTTGCCTACGTGTTGAGCGCGGAAGAACTGCAGGGAGGAATCATTCTCGCCTGCCAAGCGGCACCGCGTAGCGATCTGACGTTAGAAGTGGCTGGTCTTTCTGATCGCCACTTAACGCCGCCCGGCGATTTCACGGGCACCGTTATCGAAACCGTTGATCTGACTCACGACATCAAGCGCGTGGCGGTCGCGCTCGATCGGCCACTTGCCTTTGACGCTGGCCAATATGCACATCTGAGCGCGGAGGGTGTGTGGGGCGCCCGCGCGTATTCGTTCGCGAATCCACCGCGTTCGGGTGGGTGTGAACGGCTGACGTTTTTTATTCGCCATGTACCGGGTGGCCTGTTCACGGATCTCCTTTTCAGCGGAGGACTCACCGGGAAGACGTTGAAGATCCATGGGCCTTCGGGCAATTTCTGGTTGCGCGAAAGCCGCGCGCCGTTGCTCGCGATTGCCGGTGGCAGCGGACTCGCGCCGCTGGTGTCGATGTTGCAAGACGCCGCGGCGCGGAACGTGGGGCGGCCATGTCTAGTTTTGTTTGGGGCGCGTACCCAGGCCGATCTGTATGCCCGCGAGGAATTTGCAGCGCTCGGCCAACAATGGAATGGGGCGTTCAAATTTGTGCCTGTGCTGTCGGACGAGCCGACCAACACCGACTGGACGGGCGATCGTGGATTCGTTACCGCCCGCATCGCGGCCTACGCCAAGGATTACGCGGGAGCTGACGCCGAAGCGTATCTTTGCGGACCCCCGCCGATGATCGATGCCGCGCTGCCGCTGCTGCGCGAGCTTGGTCTACACGACGACAATCTGCACTTCGATAAGTTTCTCGACGGGAGCCACGGTCTGCATCGTCAAGAATAGACGACACGCGTGTTGGCGGTTACTCGCGGTTGTTCCCGTTCGCATCGCGAACGATCAGCACATCGCATCATCCCCTTCTCCCGCGAGGGGAGAAGGGGAAAAGACTCCTTTATCGTGCACCGCTACAGCGGCCTCGCGCGTTCCACTATATTCGCGGTCTTCTCCAACCATGCCGCCGCCGCGCCATTCGCGATTTCGTCGCTCATCGCTTGTGAAAACAATACTAACCGTGTCGCACCCGCGGCGCGGTAGGCCTTCAATATGTCGGTGCTCAATTTCCCGTCTTTGGGATCAACAAACGGGCTAAATTGTAACGTGGCTGGATCGCGACCGGCGGCGCGAAACATTTCGCGCAAGATTATCGCTTCTTTGGCGAACGATTCGGGGTCTTGCACAATCGGGCACCAGCCGTCGTAGCTGCGCGCGATCCGTTGCAACGCTTTCTCGCCGTGGCCGCCAAGCAAGAATGGTGGACCACCACGCTGGACAGGCTTCGGTTCGCAGCGGACTGGCGGAAACTGGATCTGCTTGCCTTGATAGCTCGGCGACTCTTCAGTCCATAAGCGGCGCATGGCTTCGGTCATCTCGCGCATGCGTTGCCAGCGCGTCGTGAATTGCGCGCCCATGATTTCGGTTTCTTCCTTGAGCCAACCGGCGCCGATGCCAAGCACCACGCGGCCGCGCGAATAATAATCCAAGCTCGCGATCACTTTGGCGGTGAGCAATGGTTCGCGCTCGGGCAGCAGGCAAATGCCTGTCGCGAGCTTAATTTTGGTCGTTACGGCCGCCGCGATGCTGAGCGCGACGAAGGGATCGGTCCAGCGTCCGTAGTGTTCGGGTAGGTCGCCACCAAACGGATACGGCGTGAGTGCCCCGCGCGGAATGATGGGATGCTCGGGGATCCACAAGGAATCGAAGCCGATCGCTTCAGCGCGTCGCGCGACAGTGGGAAGATCGCCCGCCTGGGCGGTCGCGATTGAGAGAAAACCAATGTCCATGATGTCTCCTTGGATTGATCAAAGATTCCGAATCGCATCGCGATGCCGGGTCGCATACGCACGACTAACGACATCCTGCTGTACCCCGTAGCCAATCGCGCCCTCATGATTCCAACGCATTAAGGCCTGCACGTAGAGCACGGAAGGATAGGGCGCCCACGGCGCACAATTCATCGCCGCGGCGGTCAGCTTAAAGGTTTTGCCACGCGTATCGGTTGCCTGTAGCACCGTGCTCATCGGATATAAGCCATGACGCTCGGTGCGTCCTTCCACCGCGGTCATCCCATACACGCGGCCGTCCTCGAGCACATAACCGGAGATCAGCGGACCAAAGGCCGCGGATTTGACCGGATCAAACGCGACCAGCGCATGCACCGTCAAGCGTTCGCCGAAACTGCCGTGCAGCCAAATCACATTGGCATTGTCGCGCTCCTGGCGCGGGCCCCAGCTGCGATCGAGAGTGTCAATGCAATCGATTTTGTACGGCTTGCCGCGCAGGATGGCTTCACCCGTGACGCGGCCGGTGATCTCGAAATGGCCACCGAAGGCATGCGACCAGCCGTGGCCGAGTCGACCGGCGGCACTGGGGTCCTGCGCCGGGTCGTTCATATCGAACGGATCCATCAGCGCCTTAAATTCGAGATCAATGCGGGTGTCGTCGATGCCCTCGTAGTGGGCGTGATAATGCTTCAACGGTTCAATGACACGCACCGCGAGGCCGTTCGGCAACTCGTATTGCGACAGCGATTTAGGGCACGGCAGATGTTGCTGGTTATCGATGTAGAGCTGTTCTTCCCACACCTGCGAGAAGCGATCTTGCACCGTGATGTCACTCATGCAGACGCCAAGCACTGGGCGCGTCACCACATAGAGCACGCCGCTAATGCGATGCTCCGGAATATTGAACAGAAACGGATTGGTCTCACACCAGCGGAAATCGTTATTTAGCGGGGTGTGAAATTCAACATCTTCGGGTTTAATCATGGAATGTCCTTGGTGCGGTCGGACGCTGCAAGCAACGTTGGAATATCGGGCAAGCTTCCCGGACTGGTGTCGAAACCCATTGCTTTGAACCA
>JAYUEZ010000466.1:0-3593 GCA_043738965.1 Gammaproteobacteria bacterium | reverse complement strand
GCGGCAGGGCTGGGGTGAGGGGACGAGTGGTTTCGCTTTTTTTCTAGCTAACTTCAAACAGCCCAGCAGCGCCCATGCCGGTGCCCACGCACATCGTCACCACCACATATTTAACGCCGCGGCGCTTGCCTTCGATCAGTGCGTGACCGATAAGGCGGCTGCCCGTCATGCCGTAGGGATGGCCGACGGCGATAGCGCCGCCATTGACGTTTAGGCGATCGGGCGGGATCCCGAGTTTATCGCGGCAATACAGGACTTGTACCGCAAACGCTTCGTTCAATTCCCACAGCCCGATGTCTTGGATCCGGACCCCTGTCAGCTTTAGCAATTTCGGCACCGCGAACACGGGGCCGATGCCCATTTCATCCGGTTCGCAGCCGGCGACGGCGAAGCCGCGAAAAATGCCTAAGGGTTTCAGCCCTTTCTTATTCGCCAAGCGATCGCTCATTAGCACTTGTACCGACGCGCCATCCGAAAATTGACTGGCGTTGCCGGCAGCGATGCAGCCTCCTTCGACCGCCGGCTTGATCACCGACACGCCTTCATACGTGGTGTCGGGACGGATGCCTTCGTCTTCGCTGGCGGTCACGTCGCGGAAGGTTTCTTGGCCGGTATGCTTGTCGACGATTTTCATCTTGGTCGTGATCGGCACGATCTCGTCTTTGAATTTACCTTCGGCCCGCGCCTTACCGGCTTTGACTTGGCTCTCCACGCCAAAACGATCTTGCACTTCGCGACCAATCTTGTAGCGCGAGGCGACGGTCTCCGCGGTTTGCAGCATCGGCCAATACACCGCAGGTTTATTGGCTTTCAACCATTCGTCCTCGAACATGTGTTTGTTCATTTCGTTCTGCACGCAGGAAATCGATTCCACGCCGCCAGCGACATAGCATTCGGCTTCGCCGGTCATGATGCGTTGCGCGGCGAGCGCCACGGTTTGGAGTCCCGATGAGCAGAATCGATTGACGGTCATGCCGGACACCGACACCGGCATGCCGGCACGCAGCGCAGCCTGCCGTGCGATGTCCCAACCGGTCGCGCCTTCGGGATTGGCGCAGCCCAGAATCACATCATCGACTTCACCAGGATCGATCCCGGCGCGTTCGACCGCGGCCTTCACCACATGACCCGCCATCGTCGCGCCGTGAGTCATGTTAAGCGCGCCGCGCCAACTCTTGCAGAGTGGGGTGCGGGCAGTTGAGACGATTACGGCTTCAGTCATGGAGAACTCCTTAAGTCGGGTTTGGAATACTGACTCCGCACTGTAGCTGAGTGCTTATGACGCGTCACGCGCAGGCACGAGCCATTGCCAGAGGCCCGTCGCGATCAATGCGCCGGCGAATTGGGCGAAGATAAAGCCGACGCTATCCGCAGGCGTGATCCCAGCAAAGGTATTGCTGGCCGCGCGGGCCAAGGTGACCGCCGGATTCGCGAAGGAGGTGGACGCCGTGAACCAATAAGCGGCCGTGATGTAGGCCGCGATCAGATACGGCGTGGCCGCGAGTCGCTGGCGGGTGCCACCCCAGATAATCGATAACAGACCAAAGGTAGCGACGAACTCGCTCCACCATTGCGCGTTACCGGTACGACCATGGGTGCTGGCAAAGAACACTGGCAGGTCGAACATCAGATGCGCTGCAGCCACGCCGGCGAACGCCGCAGCGATCTGCACCAATACATAAGGCAGCAATTCGCGCCACGGCAACTGCCGTTGCCATGCCATCGCCATGCTGACGGCCGGATTGAAATGTGCGCCGGAGAGCGGGCCGAGCACCGCGATCAACGCGGCCAACATGCAGCCGGTGGCCAAGCTGTTGGCGAGTAACGCGAGTGCAAGATTGCCGTCGGCCAAGCGCTCGCCCATGATGCCGGAGCCAATCACCGTGGCGAGCAGCAACGCCGTGCCGAGACCTTCCGCGACTAAGCGACGGCACAAACTCGGCGCTAGCATCCTATGAACAGCACCCGCTAGCCGGCGCGGCGGGATTTGCTGAAGGTGCGCAACAGCCGCCGACTTCGATTTGATCAACGCGGCCACAACTTGCCGCGGCTGCGGTATGAATATCAGCCTCGCCAAATACCGGCACGGCGCCCAATGAATGAAAGGTTTCCCAGGCAATTCCGGTGGGATCGGTTACCCAATATTTATCCGAACGCGCATAACAACACGCGACGCCATGCTCTTCTTGCAGACTGGCGTCGGCCGTGGTCAGTTGCTCGCGCATGCCGGTGAGTTCGGCATCATTGTCAACTTGAAAACCTAAATGGTTGATCCCGAGTTCCGCACTCCGCGTTGAGATCGCGAAGTTGACGCGCGGATCCTCCAACATCCATTTCGCGTAATCCGGTTTGGTGACGGTCGGCGCGTGGGCGAAGATGCTGGAGTAAAAGCGAATACTGGACTCGAGGTCTTTGACCGCGACATGGACATGGAAGCGTTTCATGATCGTTCTCCTTCGGGGCGAATCGGTTAACGTTTAGGGGCTCGCACAGGTTTGACGCGTGGCCGCGGTTTGGTGCGGCCGCGTGGTTGCGCCGCTGCTTGGGGTGGACGACACGCCGCCCGCGCACAACAGTTATCCATCAAATAGGCGATGAGATCGGTCATCCGCCCGTAATTGGCGGCGTAGTAAATAAACCGACTGGCCTGGCGTGCCGTGATGAGTTCGGTGTGTGCCAGCGCCTTCAAGTGGAACGATAAAGTCGCCGGGGCGGCTTTCACCTCCACGCTAATTTCACTCACGGTTAGGCCGGCCGGTCCGGCCTCGATGAGCAATCTAAAAACCCGCAAGCGAGTTTCCTGTGCAAGCGCCGCGAGGGCTTTGACGACGGCTTTCGATTCCATAATTCGAGAATAGTCGAATTAACGATCAATGGCTACGCCGTTTTCGTTGTCCGTTTGTAACTGCTTGCTTGCTGGTGATCCGATCGCGCTGTGGGATACTGAGCCGTCGCCAGCAAAATGGATCCGTCATGACGAGCACCACGCGCTGGGGCCACCCGCGCGGTTTGAGCACCCTATTTTTCACCGAGCTGTGGGAGCGCTTCAGCTACTACGGCATGCGCGGTCTGTTGATTCTGTACATGACCGCGCCCGTCACCGGCGGCGGACTTGGCTTTGACACGGCGCGGGCAGGCGCCATTTACGGACTGTATGCCGGCCTTGTCTACTTCGCCTGTTTACCCGGCGGCTGGCTGGCGGATCGCGTGCTCGGCGCCCAGCGCGCGACCATCATTGGCGGGACGCTGATCCTAAGCGGCCATCTGTGCCTCGCCTATCCATCCTTCGACACTTTTTATTTGGGCTTGGGGCTGGTCGTGCTCGGCACCGGTCTGCTTAAGCCGAATGTCAGCACCATGGTGGGTCATCTCTATCAGGCCGACGATCCGCGTCGCGATGGAGGATATTCTCTGTACTACATGGGGATCAATTTGGGCGCGTTCTTAGCGCCGCTTGCCTGTGGTTGGCTTGCATTGAGTGATCCGTTTCGCGAGTTCCTCGGCAGGAGCGGTGTCAATCCGGCGCTCGCCTGGCATTGGGGTTTTGGCGCCGCCGCGCTCGGCATGGCGCTGGGTCTCATCAGTTTCGTGCG
>JAYUEZ010000465.1:0-25216 GCA_043738965.1 Gammaproteobacteria bacterium | reverse complement strand
ATTAACTATAAGGGCCCTTGGCGACATCCGCTCTCTCCGTACTATCGCCAAAAAGAGGACGATTCCGCTCTGCCCATGCACCCGCAACCCGGGGGCCTAGGCTACCGATATTGGTTGGGTTGTGTGCTGGGCATGACTCAGGAGAAAAAGAGAATTGAACCGGCCAAGGTTGTTCAATATTTCATGCAGAGCGATCGCCGCAAACTAGGACAGTATCGACTGAGGGCCTTTGGCTACGACATGGACAATATGAAGGCGCGTTGTTGGTATGAAGCGACTTTTCCTTTATACGACATCGCAGATGGCCGCGCGCAAGAACTTGTAATGGCTGTGGCCAGCCGCGCGGTGATCTCGGCGGAATGGGTAGCTTCCGGTACCCGCAATGCGCTCAAAGACGCGTGGTTCGGTAATGGCGCCGAGATGCGGGGGAATTTAAGCTTTGTAGATGCGGCATTCTGGTCCCTTACAGAAACTGCGTTCTATGCGGGACTCGCTCAAGCCGTGACTTTGGCGCGCGAAGGCGGTGAATTCAACACGACTGTGGGCACCCGCGAGAAGTGGCGGCAAACGTTGATCGACGTAAGTGAGCAGCTCTTTGATGAGCGTGCGGCGAGCGCTGATTTCAGTATCGCCAACCCACGCCGCATCGCAGAAGCACATAAGAATCTTTTGAAGCAACTCCATGGAAACAAGCTAAAGCAACTGCTCGCGTTGGCTCCTCCAGATCAGAAACAAACGCGCCAGAGCAAAATCGCGGCATTAGCAGAAGTGACAGGAGGAGTCGCCTAATGATCGAAGGCAAAAATGAATTTCCGGCGGTGGTCGATGCGCTGTTTCAGTGGTGGCAAGGGTTAGGAGATCACACGAGTGATCCCGCTGCGTTGCGACGTTGCGCTACAACCCTGGACGTGGTGTTAACACCTGCTTACCAGACGCTCTATGGCAGGCTAGATGCAAGATTTGACCGTCTCAGTTCGGATGCTGATCGCCTTGCCGCCATTGTCGGCCTCCTATCGCATATTAAGAAAGACGACGCCAATAGCGCGCCGGCCAAAACCTTCTCGCAAGGCGAGAAACCTGTGCTCAGCCCGCTGCGCTTTCGCCGTGTGCTCGAAGCACAGAACGTGGACGAGTTGTACCCAGTCTTACGTCGCGCCTTGCCGCTGGTGGGATATGTGATCAACGTAAGAAAATTAGCCCGGGATGTTTACTACTGGGGCGATCGCACCAAAAAGGATTGGGCCTACAGTTACCAGTGGCCAGACAAGATCAATTCCTGATTCAGCGCGAAAGAATCCTAACGCAAGAATTCGGAGAATCCATAAGCCGCTTCGTCCAATTACATATTCTTACCTCCTATCCGCCGGCCAACCTCAATCGCGATGATCTGGGTCGTCCCAAGACCGCGCAGATGGGCGGCGTTAATCGCCTGCGGGTTTCGTCGCAAAGTCTCAAGCGCGCGTGGCGCACGTCTGACGCTTTCAAGGCTGCGCTTGATGGACACATCGGCACACGCACCAAAGAGATGGGTATCGAAATCTATTCAGCTCTACTTGGAAAAGGCGTCAGCGAGAAAAATGCGAGAGAGTGGGCAAAGGCCATTGCCGAACAGTTTGGCAAACTCAAGTCGGACAAAAAGACTGACAAAAACGAAGACCTACACATCGAGCAGCTGGCCCATTTTAGTCCGGAAGAGTGCGGGGCCATTCACGCATTGGTAGGGCGGCTGGCGCAAACCCAGCACGCCCCATCTGAGGATGATCTGAAACTCTTGCGCGCGCAGCATTCCGCAGTAGACATCGCGTTGTTTGGGCGCATGTTGGCGTCATCGCCAGCTTTCAACACTGAAGCGGCTGCCCAAGTTGCCCACGCGATCACCGTTCATCAGGCGCAAGTTGAAGATGACTACTTCACCGCAGTGGATGACCTCAACAACGGAAAGGATGACTTGGGCGCCGCGCATATTGGAGAGACCGGATTTGGCGCTGGCGTTTTTTATCTATACGTCTGTATTAACCGCGAGCAGCTGGAGAAAAATCTTGGCGACAAGGCCCTTGCGCATAAAGCATTGGATGCTCTACTGCACGCTGTTACCAAGGTCTCACCCACCGGAAAGCAGAATAGTTTCGCGTCGCGCTCCTATGCGTCGTACGTCTTGGCCGAAAGAGGTGACCAACAGCCACGGTCGCTTAGCTTGGCGTTTCTGAAACCGGTGCGTGGCCATGATGTTCTGGCGGATGCCATCAAGGCATTGGTTTCTAAGCGCGAAAACATGGACAAGGTTTACGGTGCCTGTGCAGATGCCGTCAAGATGATGAACGCTGAGTCCGGCGAGGGCAGTCTCGTAGAGCTCGTTACGTTCATTACGGAATAGTGTCATGCGCTATTTGGTATTTCGTCTCTATGCGCCGCTTGCGTCGTGGGGAGAGGTGGCAGTGGGTGAGGTTCGTCCCAGCGCCAACTATCCAAGCCAATCGGCGCTACTCGGCTTGCTCGGTGCTGCGTTGGGGCTGGAGCGCGGCGACGAAGATGCGCATACGGCGCTGCGTGAAGGCTATGGCTTTGTCGTCGGCGTGGTAGCACCGGGACGCCTGCTACGTGATTACCACCCTGCGCAGGTTCCCGGTCGCGCGAGCCTTAAAAGGCGGCCCCACCGTACCCGTCGTGATGAATTGAGTCTTCCCAAAGATGAACTTAATACGATCCTCTCCACGCGCGACTATCGGCAGGATGCGATAAGCGTCGTCGCAGCGTGGGCAAAGTCCGATGCACCGTACCCGCTTGCCGCGCTTCGGATAGCACTGGCGCAGCCCAGATTCACGCTTTATCTAGGCCGCAAGGCTTGTCCGCCCGCGTTGCCGCTGTGTCCTACAATCGTTGAAGCTGCTGATGCGGGTGCGGCATTCGCGCAAGCAGAATTTCCACCAGAAGCAGATCTGACTCATGATAAAGACGGCCATCCGCTTCCGCTTCAACAGCTAGTGTGGGGCGATGATGCAACGATAGCGAGTGTGTTGCCCACCCTAAGTGTGCCGAGAAAAGATCATTTGCTAAGTCGCCAGCGCTGGCAGTTTGGTGATCGCATGGAGCACGTCGCGGTTTTGGGAGAGGAACCGTGACTACTTATTTCAGCGTAATCGAACCAGCGCCGGGCGCAGAGTGTTCCGCAGCGCATCAGCGTGCGGTGGGGCCGTATGGTGATCATCAGTGGTTGTGGAAATTTTTACCCGCTGCCGCGGGAACACCTCGCGACTTCTTGTTTCGCCGCCTTGATGCTGATTCAAGCTCTCGATTCTATGTAGTGTCTTCGCGGCAACCTGAGCAACTGAGCGACTCATGGCAAGTGGCGAGTCGTGAGTACGCGCCTAAATTAACGCTTGGCGAGCGGCTGCGATTTGATCTTCGTGCCAATCCTGTTGTCACCCATGCTGGCGACGGCAAGAGAAGACGTCACGATGTCGTAATGCAAGCAAAGAAAATTCTGCTGAGCGAGCGTGGCTTTTCCAACTGGGAACAGTGGAAGGATCACAAAAAGCCACAGCTATACGAACTGGTTCGCGAGTCGTGTTTGCGTTGGCTAACTGCGCGCGGGCATCGTTTAGGGTTTACTATCGATGAGGAAGGTCTTGCCGTCGATGGTTATGCGCAACATCGCGGCAAGCACGACCAGATCCGGTTCAGTACGGTGGATTTCTCAGGTGAACTTGTCGTGACTGATCCCAGTATTTTTACCAAGACGCTTATTGTCGGCGTCGGGCACGGCAAAGCCTTCGGTTGCGGTCTGCTATTGGTCCGGCGCGTGACTGACTGAATGGGCGGTGCTAACGTTGCGTTAAGGTCGCGCAACGCGGTCAGGAGACGCACATGGACTGGAAACAGCTGATCGTAACTGACCCTGAAATATGTGGCGGACGACCCCGCGTGCGCGACACTCGACTCACTGCGGAGTTCCTGTTGGGGCTGAAGGCTGCGGGATGGCAAGAGCAGCAAATTCTCGATAACTATCCGACCTTGAGTGCTGACCATCTGCAGGCGGTATACGCCTATGCGCAGGCTATCCTTCGTGACGAATCATTTTTGCCAGCGGCGTGAAGCATATCGCGCTGGTCGCAGATGAAAATATTGCTTTCAGCACAATCATGGAATTACGTGGGATTGGTTGCAGCGTTACCTCGATTGCCGAGACGATGTCAGGTGCAACTGACGAGGTTGTGCTCCACCATGCCTGTAGCATTAATGCAGTACTACTGACTTTTGACCGCGACTACGGCGAGTTGATATTCAAGCGCCGACTAGGCACTCCGTACGCAGTACTCTATCTACGTTCCATTCCTGCGTCGCCAGCGGAGATGATGAACATTGTCGAAGGCCTGCTTAGCGGACGCTTGGCTGGAGATATTGCCGGTTACTTGGTCGTCTGGACGCGGGACGGAATTCGCAAACGGGCATTTCCGCAGTCCGACTGATGGCGAATGAGCTACTTCCGCCGCTGAGGCCCATCCCGTTGCGAGATCGGTTGTCGATCCTGTTTATTGAGAAAGGTCAACTGGACGTGCTCGATGGTGCGTTTGTGGTAGTCGATAAGACGGGTATTCGCACACACATTCCGGTCGGTGGAGTGGCGTGCTTGATGTTGGAGAACGGGACTCGCGTATCGCATGCAGCCTGCGCGCTAGCCGCGCGAGTGGGAACCTTGCTTGTCTGGGTGGGAGAGGCCGGCGTTAGACTTTATTCCGCTGGGCAGCCCGGCGGCGCGCGTTCAGACAAGTTGCTGTATCAGGCCAAATTGGCGCTCGATCCTGATTTGCGTCTTAAAGTAGTCCGACGAATGTACTCGTTGCGATTTGGTGAAGCGCCGCCCGCTCGTCGCAGTGTTGAACAGCTGCGCGGCATTGAAGGAGTGCGTGTCCGGGAGTTGTACAAACGCATTGCCGGGCAGTTTGGTGTGCACTGGAAAGCGCGGAACTATGACGTTGCCGAATGGGACCGCGGCGATTTGCCCAACCGCTGTCTATCGGCCGCTACCTCATGTCTTTACGGGGTCACTGAGGCAGCAGTACTGGCGGCCGGTTATGCACCGGCAATCGGCTTTATTCACACCGGGAAACCCCTATCTTTTGTTTACGACGTGGCCGATGTATACAAGTTCGAAACGGTGGTGCCCCTAGCGTTTAAGATTGCTGCATCCGAACCCGTCAGGCCAGAGCAAATGGTCCGCCTCGCTTGTCGCGACATCTTCCGACAAAGCAAACTGCTGGAGCGTATTATTCCTGGAATTGAAGACATGCTGGCCGCCGGTGAAATTCAACCACCTGCGCCACCGGACGATGCGATTGGTCCCGCATTTCTGAGTGCTGCGAGTATTGGCGATGATGGTCATCGTTCTTGAGAACGCGCCGCCAAGATTGCGAGGCCGGCTCGCTGTGTGGCTCCTGGAAATCAGGGCCGGAGTTTACGTCGGCGACTACCGCGCTAAAGTACGCGACTATGTTTGGGAGCAGGTTGAGGGGGGTATTGGTGAAGGGAACGCCGTTATGGCGTGGCGCACCAATAATGAAGCTGGCTTTGACTTCGTCACGCTCGGCGCCAATCGACGCGTTCCAGTGGATCTTGACGGCGCCAAGTTAGTGTCATTCATGCCGATATCGCCGCTTTCGATCGACGATGCTCTTTAACAATTTGTGCACCCAAATCTGAACTGATTTCCCGGTAGGATTGTGGGCGACAAAATCTTGTTGGGAAATCAGCGAGATGGAGGAAGGGCGTTCCCCGCACGCGCGGGGATGAACCAAGTTAATCTGTAACCGCGCGTAATACAGTGACGCGTTCCCCGCACGCGCGGGGATGAACCGACTTAACGGTCTCTGAGCAGCGCAAGGGCTGTGCGTTCCCCGCACGCGCGGGGATGAACCGAGAAAATGCGCGTGGAGCTTTATGGAAGCTAAGCGTTCCCCGCACGCGCGGGGATGAACCTGGGCAAGGCCGGATCGGTTACCCAGCTGGGTCGCGTTCCCCGCACGCGCGGGGATCAACCGACAACGGGGCCTCCGTCTCGTAGGCCGCGACCCAATATACGCCGGTCGATTCCATCGCCACCGTTTTGATCCCGGTTTCGATAAGCCAATCCGCCATGCGATGGAGATCCGTCGTGAACGCTTGAAACGTTTGCACCGGCTCATCACTGAGTTCAGGGCTCACCGCCACGACATGGAAACGCGAACCTACCTCAATCCCTGCCGCAAACTCGTGAATGATCGGTACCCCAGTGGGCTTAGCTTTTGTTTTAATTCCAGACATGCGGTCCTCCTATCGGAAAGACGCAGGACGGGGGACTTGGATTAAATCAATTTCCTAAACGGGATCACTCGAAGGCGCCGCCACCGCTCGGTCCGCAGCTTCCCCTGGGGCAGGTTTTTTGACGGGGTCGAAACCTCCAAGAAGCGATCGGCCACTGTCCGTGCGCTCGTACAGTGTATGCACTCCGTGTTTCTATGCATAAGGGGCGCGGTAAGCCGGGTGGGCCGTTTTTTAATACGTCACGCTCCTGCTTCATCTCCGCCAGCTCACGACGCAGCCGCGACACTTCGGCTTCCAACTCCGTCACCGGTTGACGCGGGCTACTCACCGTTATCGGTTTCCCGTGCCGCGCCACCGCCACCCAATTCGCCAACGTCTTCATCGAAATCGATAAACGACGCGCTGCCTCCGTCAGACCTAAACCGTCGCGCAACACCAGCGGCGCGGCCTCTTCTTTAAACTCTTTCGTGTACACCCGCTTCGAGATCTTTCCCATCGCTAGACACCTCGTTGAACTTCATTTTAGCTTCAACGATGGCGTCCATTATTTTCAGCCTACCTCAAAACATGACTAACGCTTGGGGACCGGGTCTAATCATCACAATAAATTGCGATCTGCGGTGCGGTGCCGTTCATGCTTTTCTCTTAATCGGATGGCTCCACTCTCGATCAGAAATTAACTTTTACCCCGGTCGCACGATGATGACGAATATTCACGGCATAAAAATCTCTGCCGAAGGTTTGTTGAAGTCGATGCTGAAAAGTGCTGCTCGGTGGTGCGATTTGCAACGGGCGCGACCGCCAGAATGTTAAATAATCAGCTAGTTGATTTTCCCGCTCGTAACTTCGAATCAAATAAGGGAAATTTCGGCCGGAAAATTTGAGACTTCAAGGGATCGAATTTCGAGAATACGAGATGGATGCCTGGGTTGCCGGGCGGGGACGGATGCGAGAGCGAAAGAACTAGTCTGCCTGAGTGGAGAAATTAGATTGAAACACACGCAGCGTAGTTTTGTGTCGGTAGTTTTGACGGTAACTTTTGGTTCCAAAATAACCAATCGTTCGGTGCAACAATAGCTTATGCCACGGATGAGTTACCCTCATCCGGCGCCGTTCAACAAGATTCGTTACCGTCCAGTACGCGTAACAAATGCGGGAACATTTGAGGAGTTGTTGAGTGCCCCAGCGTCAACGTACGAGGGGCGATATTTGCGCCATCGCGAACTTTGTCCAAGTAGTCGCTCCACCACTGCATCATTTTGCGACGTTCAATCAGGTGCTCCGCGTAATTGTACGACGCCCGAACTTTGTCCTTTTCTCCGTGGGCTAGTTGTCGCTCGATCGCATCTCGGTGCCATTTCTGCGATTCATTGAGTCTGGTAGAGGCCATGCTTCGAAAACCATGCCCCGTCATCTGGTCGGTGCTATACCCCATGCGGCGCAGGGAAGCGTTGATAGTGTTCTCGGAGATCGGACGGTCAGCGGTTCGCACGCTCGGGAAAACGAGGCGCCGCGTGCCGGTGATAGGTCTTAGTGCCGTCAGAATTTCAACGGACTGTCGCGACAATGGAACGATATGGACTTCTTTCAGTTTCATTCGGTTCGCAGGTACGCGCCACTCACAGACTTCCAAGTTGATTTCGCGCCATTCAGCGGCACGGAGTTCGCCGGGACGCAGGAATACGTGTGGAGCAAGCGAAAGGGCAGCTCTCACAGCCGGTTCCCCTGAGTAGCCTTCGATCGCTCGGAGGAGGGCGCCGATCTCATTCGGATCGGTAATCGTTGCATGATGCTTGGTCTTGCGCTGACGAAGCGCGCCTCGCAGATCTGCGGCGGGATCTCGATCGACATATCCCTTCGCGAGCGCAAACCGGAAAATCAGGCTTGCGTCCTGGCGCGCGCGGTGAGCGGCTTCCAACGCACCGCGATTCTGGATTCGCTCTAATTCACGCAACAGTTCGGGCGCCTTGATCGCGTGAAGCGGTCGAGATCCTATAGTTTTGAATAGGTCCTTCCTCAGACGTTCGGTTACGAGTAGATAGGTGCGTGGGGCCCATTTTCCCTTCATGCTGTCAATGTATTCCTCCCCAACAGACTCGAACGTATTCTTACGCGCCGCTTTCTCGTCTCGGCGGACATCCGATGGATCGGCACCACCTGCAACTTGCTTTCGTAATTCGTCTCGTTTGTCGCGAGCGTCCTTCAAGCTGACATCAGGATAAGTGCCAAGGCTTAAGCGTTTTTCCTTATCCTCAAATCGGAATTTGAAACGCCACCATTTTCCGCCACTCGGCGAAATTTCGAGGTAGAGGCCGCGCTCGTCGTAGAGCTTGTACGTTTTCTCGCGCGCCTTCGAATTCTTGATCGCGGTATCAGTAAGGGGCATGGGGCAACTCTCTGAGCGGACTATGCTCTTGCCCCAAATACTGCCCCCAGTTGCCCCCGGCTGTCAACGAACAATAGCGGAACGCAAAGAACGTTTATTCAGGGTATTAAGCTGAAAATATTGACTAAATGAACGGTAATGAATGTCGGCGGAAGAACTGATGGCCTCGCCAGTAGGAATCGAACCTACATCTGGGCCTTAGGAGGGCCCCATTCTATCCGTTGAACTATGGCGAGGAAGGCAGACCGCGACTACATAAAAAAACAGTTTAATGAAACGATCGGCGCACATTGATTACCCGCCGCTAGACCGAACCTTGGCCCAGGTATCGCGTAGAGCAACGGTGCGATTAAACACCGGCAGCGCCGCGCATGAATCGGGATCAACACAAAAATATCCGACCCGCTCGAATTGGAAGTGTGTGCCGATCGGAGATTCGCTCAAGCTCGGTTCCACACGCGCGGCGCTGATGACTTGTTTCGAGTCCGGATTCAACAGTGCGCGAAAATCATCGCGCGCGCCAGCATCGGGGGCGTTGAACAGGCGATCGTAGAGGCGCACTTCAGCGCGAATGGCAGTTGGCGCGGCGACCCAATGAATAGTGCCCTTTACTTGTCGGCCGTCGGGCGCGTTGCCGCCACGCGTCGCGGGATCGTACGTGCAACGTAACTCGACAATGTCGCCGTGCGCGTCTTTGACAACTTCGCGGCAAGTGATGAGATAGCCATAGCGCAGGCGCACTTCCTGGCCGGGCGCTAGCCGATGGAATTTCTTCGCCGGGACTTCCATGAAATCTTCGCGCTCGATATAGAGTTCGCGCGCAAATGGGATCTGGCGTGTTCCCAGTTCCGAGAACTTTGGATGATTCACGGCCTCGAGCATTTCGATCGTGTGCTCGGGATAGTTATCGATAACGACCTTAAGCGGGGCCAGCACGGCCATCACGCGCGGCGCGGTGGCGTCCAAGTCCTCGCGCACGCAAGTCTCTAGCGCCCCGATATCGATTACGGTTTGCTTTTTGGTAACGCCGACCCGCTCGCAGAACTCACGAATGGCGCCCGGAGTGTAGCCGCGTCGCCGCAGGCCTTTTAGCGTTGGCAGTCGGGGATCGTCCCAACCGTCGACCAGTTTTTCAGTCACGAGGGTGTGCAATTTCCGCTTGCTCGTGATGGTGTAATTCACCTCGAGGCGTGCGAACTCAATTTGCTGGGGATGACACGGCACCGGCAGATTATCCAAGACCCAATCGTACAATGGTCGATGATCTTCAAATTCAAGCGTGCACAACGAGTGGGTGATGCCTTCCAGGGCATCCGATATGCAATGGGTGTAGTCATACATTGGATAAATATTCCATACATCGCCGGTCCGATGGTGCGGCGTCTTGCGAATTCGATATAGCGTGGGGTCGCGGAGATTAATATTCGGCGACGTCATATCGATCTTGGCGCGTAGCACATGTTCGCCAGCGCTGAACTCGCCTCCGCGCATCCGTTCAAACAAGGTGAGATTTTCAGCGACGCCGCGGCTGCGGTAGGGGCTATCGCGGCCGGGTTCGGTCAAGGAGCCGCGATGGATCCGGATTTCTTCGGCCGACAAGCTATCGACATAGGCTTTACCCGCCTTAACGAGGAGAATGGCGTAGTCATAGAGCTGGGTGAAATAGTCCGAGGCGTGAAAGTAGCGGGTGTCCCAACTGAAACCAAGCCAACGCACGTCAGCCGCGATCGCCTCCTCGAATTCTTGGCTTTCTTTTTCAGGATTGGTGTCGTCAAACCGCAGATTGCAGGTGCCCTGATAATCTTCGGCGAGGCCAAAATTGAGACAGATCGATTTCGCGTGACCGAGGTGGAGATAGCCGTTTGGCTCGGGTGGAAAGCGGGTGGCGACGGCGGCGTGTTTGCCTTGTGCGAGATCGGCGTCAATGACAGTCCGAATGAAGTGGTTGCGTGGCTCCGGGGTATTAGCGTCCATAACAAACAGTCGGTAGGAGTTGGTGGGGCGGGTTAGCCGGGACATTCTCGCATAGACCAGGTGATGCGGGCGGCCATGCGTTTCTTCTGGCGGTCCAATCCGTGCATGTCACGATGGGAATGTTACAATTCAAGCAGCCCGCGACTGACTGGGGGCAGCCGTTCAATCCGAGGTGCATCCGTGCCTGTTGCCGTTAGTTTGCGCCTGTCACTTAATGCAGTATAAAACTAACTCGTAACGAAACCCTAGCAAGCCCTGATTACCCATTGTGCAAGGCTCTGATTCGACAAATTCTGGACGCGAGCGTCGACGCTATCTGAGGTCGCCGGTACAACTTGAGGCGATGCTCGCGCTAGGGCCGCGCCCCGCCATCGCTTGCCTAGTCAAAGATTTTTGTGTGGCCGGCATGTTTATCCAGATCGACATGCGGCAACTGCGATTCGTGCAGCCACAGACGCCCGCCGTGGTCTATTTTGCGTTGACGCTTGAGGGTCGCCGGCAGGATTTCCAGATGACGCTGACCGTGTGCCGGGTAACGAGTAACGGCCTGGGGGTCGCGTTCAAAGCACCCGATCCCAAAATCATCGGACTACTGCACAATCTGGCGCAAGCAGCACCGGCCGCTACCGACATCAAGCCGGGAGAATCGTTAGCCGATACTCAGCGTCGATTTGCGCCTGAGTTTGGTCGTACGCTACCTGGGCTTACCGAACTTGCGGAACGGTCCGCAGCCCACATGGCGATTGAATTTACTCGTCTCGCCGCCGATGCCTTGTTTATCGGTGCACGCGACGCGCGCACTAATCGCGAACAATCCAAATTCACTGATGCACAAGCGCAATTGCGTCGGCGTACTGACGAAATTAAGGAACGTGTGCCGCAGATCATGACCAAGGCGGTGGCGACGATTAATAATCCGTTGCGCACGAAATTACCGAAGGAAGGCGCTGAGCTGCCCAACTTGTCATTGGTGGATAAAGACGAGTTCGAGGAATTTTTGTCGGTATCGGAAGTGGTGTCGGATCTTGAGGCCAAATTTAAAAAACCTCTGTTTGAACTCAATCAGCGATTTTCGTTCTTAGCGCGGCGCGAAATCGACGACGACTCCAACCCACTCGCCCCGGCGTTGATTTGCAATGCGTTCGCCGAGGCTATGAAGGGGGTGTCATTTGATCGCCAAATTAGCGACGTGGTGTATAAGACGTTGCGGCGAACCATCGAGCCGGAACTCGAGCGCTTATATGACCAAGCGAACAACCTTCTGATCGAAAAAGGCGTGCTTCCGAAAATCGATCACGACACGAAGCTCGGTATACGCCGCACGCCCGACGATTCGCGCGCGCCAACTAGCGCCCCGAATCCCCTCGAAGCGTCCAAAGCAGGGTTGAAGGTGACCACGCCGCCGGCCAATCTCGCTGACACAATGAACCGGTTGTCCTATACGCAGCCACGCTATCCGACGACCAGTGGCGTCCCGGCAAGTGGCAGTCCGCGTGCGCCGGGCGCGGGGCAATCTCCGCTGTCGGCGGGTGGCGCGAGTGCGGGCTATCCCAGCGCCCCGGCGGTTGGACCGATCGGTCCGGGGTACTCGGCGGCAAGCGGAATGCCCCCTGCGGGCCCATGGGCTGCGCCCTCGGTGTCCGCGGGTCCGGCTGGCATGCCTGGCGCCGAAATATACGCCGGCACCGCAGCCGCGCGCGGTAGCGTACAAGCCCCCAACTTCGGCGCGGCCGGCCCACAAATCGCCGGTAGCGGTATTGGCCTCGATTCGACCTTCAGCGGGTTTGGTTATGGCCCGGCGGTATCGATGATGCCGAATTTCGAACAGGCGTTTTCGACCGCGCAGGCGCAACTCGCGTTACGCCGGCAAGTCAACCCGGTGGTGGTGCCGGACAATGCCCCGCGTGGTTCTTACTCCATGGGACAGATCGCGGACGGCCTGTCGGATCTCCAACAGTATCTCACTGGGACCGAGGAGCCTGAGCTACTCACCAGCGACGGTATTAAATCCCGGATCACCGAGGCCTTGGCTGCGCGCGGCGTTGAATCGCGCGGCCTCGGGCAGACCGAAAGCGATGCGATAGAAATCATCGTCAATTTATTTCAAGCCCTGTTACGCGATTCGATGGTCGCGGATTTCGCCAAGGGTAATCTGAAGCGGTTGCAAGGTTCGGTACATAAAGCAGCGTTGCTTGACGCGGAATTCTTGGCTTCAACCCAGCACCCATTGCGTCAGCTCGTAAACCGCGTCTCGATGCTGCAACTCGAACCCGGCGCGCCAGGTCAGCGTGTTGCTGAGCGTGTGCGCGAAATGGTGGATGGCGTCAATCTGTCGTTCGATCGCAATTTACCGCCGCTTGATCCGGTGCTAAGCGAACTGGATTCCGTGCTTTCGGGACAACGCGGTGTTTTCGCACGGAACGTTCAAGCCGTGGTCGCCGCGTGCGAAGATCAGCAACGCGTATTACGTGAGCGGCGTGACCGCAGCGGTACCTTGCCGGGTGAATCAACCCAACCGCAACCGGTGGTGCCGCCCGAGTTAACGCGTTGGATCGCGCGCGCCAAAGCCTTGCGGGTTGGCGATCGCATGTTGATGAACGCGACGACCAAAGCGCCTTACCCAGTAAGCCTGGTGTGGGTGGGCGACGATTACAACCCCTTCGTATTAGCGGACGCCGGTGGGCAAAAATCCGCGTCGCTCACGCTGCAACAGGTTGCGATGTATCTGCGCCGCGGCATTATTAAGCCGCTGGCCGGCGAAGGCGATAACGCCTTCGATCGCGCCTTGTTTGGGGTGGTCAATCGAATCCATGAGGAAGTAGCCGGGCACGCGACGCATGACTCGCTCACGGGGCTTTTAAACCGCAAAACCTTCCTGCAGACCATCGAACCACTACTGAAGCAAACGGGACCGTTGAATGCGGGCGCGGTGCTCGGTCAATTGTCGCTTGAGAATTTAAAATCGATAAACGATCAATTTGGGATTGATGCTGGCGATCGCCTAATCAAGGGTCTTAGCGACGAACTTAAAAGCGTATTCGATAAGAAGCCGGTGCATCTTGGTCGGATTGGAGGCGGAGAGTGGGGGATGTTTTGGCAGCGTGGCGGACTCCAGCCCGCTTATCGCGAAATGCAGGTGCTCATTGAAAAAATCGCCGCAGTGCCCGCCACCGTAAGTGGCGTTCAAGCGCAGCCGAAATTTGTGGCCGGACTGACCGCGATCGAAGATGAGCTCGTGCCGGTCGAGCAGTTGATGGCGGCGGTTGGCGACGCGTGCGGACTCGCGAGAGCGACGCCGGATAAACCGATTTATGTCGCCGGTGCTGACAATAAGTTCCGCAAACAGCTCGAACAGATGATGAATTACGTTAGCAAAGCGATCGAACGCGAACGT
The DNA here is from genome assembly GCA_043738965.1 of Gammaproteobacteria bacterium. Lineage (GTDB taxonomy): Bacteria > Pseudomonadota > Gammaproteobacteria > CAIKBL01. Next base: position 11,165 of record JAYUEZ010000465.1, on the reverse strand, counting down.
TTGGCGCTGCTGTTTAATGAAGTGCGTGGAATTACGCGTCAGGCGTTACCCGCGGCACGCGTGGTGGTCAGCGCCGAGGATCGCAACGGTAAGCTCGTGCCACCGGCGTTATTCACGCAAGCCGCAATCGCGACCGCGCATGCCTATACCGTCGATCTTTGGACGCTGCGCGGCACCTTGAAATGGATGGCCGCGCATGCCGAAAATCTTGAGCGTTTCAGTGCGTTTATCGTGCCGTTATCGCGCGCGGCGTTAGACAAAGACGATATCGCGAATGTGATTGTCGGTGAGTTGATGCAGACCAGCGTACCGCCGTCACGCGTGTGCTTCGAGATCGATGATAAGGACGCGTTCGCGAAATTGAACGAGACCGCGGACCTCATCAATACCCTGCGCGAATTTGGTTGCCAATTCATTTTAGCCGAGTTCGGTGGTGGCCAATCGAATTATGAATATCTGAAAGAATTGGCCGTTAATTTCGTGACGATTCAAAGTAGTTTCGTCGCCGACGCCCGCCAAGATCCGAAGGACTTGGCGATGGCGAAATCGATCAACGAACTCGCCCACTTCATGGGCAAGCTCACGGTCGGTAAGGTCAACGCCGAACCCGGATTGCTCGAGGTGTTACGCGAAATCGGCGTCGATTTCGTGCATGATACCTCGCGTTCAACCCGCCTGTTGTTGGAAGCGGATGGCTGAAGCACCTAAAAAAATTGGTAAATACGATGTCATCGACGTGCTCGGTCGCGGCGCCATGGGCGTGGTCTACCGAGGGCACGATCCGTACGTCGATCGCCCAGTCGCGATCAAACTCGCCAACAGCATGGATGGCGAAAGCACCGAGGGTGTCGCGCGGCGCTTGTTCATAAATGAAGCCCGCTCGGCCGGCCGTCTTGACCATCCCAACGTATTGAAGGTTTACGAGGCCGGGGAAGACGCCGAACAGCCGTATATGGTGATGGAGTACATCGCCGGCGGCGACACCTTACGCAATTACTGCAAACGCGATGTGTTATTGCCGATCGCGGCAGTGATGCGCATTGTTCGCCAAGCGGCTGATGCCCTTGATTACGCGCACAAGCAAGGCGTACTACATCGAGATATCAAGCCCGCGAACATCATGTTGACCAAGGACGGGGTGGCCAAGATCGGCGATTTTGGGATCGCCCGTCGCATCGGTGCGGATCAGACGCAAATCGTCGGCTGGTTTGGTTCACCACTCTACATGTCACCCGAACAGGCCCGCGATCAGGACATTACTCAGCAATCCGATTTATTCTCGCTGGGCTCGGTGTTTTACGAAATGCTGGCTGGCACGCCGCCGTTCGCCGCCAAAGGCCTGACCGGGCTCATCCAAAAAGTCGTCCACGAAGATCCGCAACCGCTCACCGAGTTACGCAACGACGTGCCGGAACAGTTGTGGCGCATCGTGCGCAAAATGCTCGAGAAAGATATCGCCAAGCGCTATAAGCATGGCGCCGAAATCGTTCACGATCTTGATCAAATCTTAAATGATTCGCGTACGGTTTCGCTGGTTTTGTCGGACGATGAAAAGATCGCGCGGATGGGGCAGCTCGCTTTTTTTAGCGAGTTCAACAAGAACGAATTGAAGGAAATCTGCAAGGTCTCGGTGTGGCAGCGCATAGACGTTGGAACCGCGATTTTTTCAGAGGGCGAGCGCGACCGGGCATTCTTCGTGATCGTCGATGGCGCGGTATCAATCGCGATCAACGGGGTGCGTATTCGAGATCTTGAAACTGGCGAGTGTTTCGGCGAGATGGAGTATCTCGCCAACGGCGGCCGTAGCGCCACGGTGTCGGCTAATCGCGAATCGACCGTGCTCAAAGTCGACCGTGACTTCAAGGAATGGGCATCGCTGCCCTGCCAATTACGGATGAGCAAGACCTTTCAAAATGTCCTGATCGAGCGACTACGTAATACCACCAAGGAATTGGCCCGCGCCTTGCGCACCTAGAACTCATCTCAAAAATGATTCTGGAGCGCCCATACGGTGTTGCGTAACTTCCTCCGGTGCTCATTTACTCCGTGTAAACTCCGCTCCTCGGAAGTCGCGCGCCTAGGCTGGTCACCCCACAATGATTTTTGAGATGAGTTCTAGAAAGATGATGCGAGAGTTTACGTCGCGCACAGTACAAAAATGAACTGTTCATCGCTTTGGATTTCCACCACGATGGGGTGCCTATTGAACCTGGACGAATAAATTAAGGTCTCACTTCGGGTTGGATAAACCGCGCGAAGCGCAAGCCGCCGATGGGATTCGGCTATCATGAGCGGCGCCGCAAGAGCAACTTAATAACATTTCGCATCCTTACCGCAAGAGATCCACCGCATGTCAGAACTATCGCAGCTTTCCCTCGCGGGAAGGAGCACGCTTGGCAAAGCTTGGGCCCTGTCCAAGCCGTACTGGTCGTCCGAAGAAGCCTGGATTGCCCGCGGGTTGTTGGCCGCCGTCATCGGCATGGCGCTGTTCTTGGTGTTTATCGATGTACAGATTAACTCCTGGTACAACAATTTCTACAACGCGCTGCAAAAAAAAGCAGTCGATGACTTCTGGAGTCTAATCATTTGGTTCTCGTTTTTAGCGGCCGTCTACATAGCGGTCTCGGGCTATAACCGCTATTTGAATTTATTGTTGCAAATTCGCTGGCGGCGCTGGTTAACCGACCAATATCTTGGCGACTGGCTGCAAGATCGCGTGCACTATCGCCTGGAGATTAAAGACTACGGCACGGACAACGTTGATCAGCGAATTCAGGAGGATTTGAAAGACTTCGCGAGCCTGACGCTGTCGTTGGGTTTGGATCTATTGAGTTCAGTGGTGACCTTAGTAACCTTCGCGCACATCCTGTGGAAACTTTCGGGACCGATCACGATCCCGCTTGGCAATCATGGCATCACGATCGATGGCTACATGATGTGGGTGGCGTTGATCTATGCCGTGATCGGATCGTGGTTAACGCAAAAAGTGGGCGCTGCATTAACCGGCCTTAACTTTACGCAACAGCGGTTTGAAGCGAATTTTCGGTATGACCTCGTGCGTCTGCGCGAAAATTCCGAAAGCATCGCGGCCTATGGCGGCGAGAAGGATGAAAAGCGCAACTTGACCGCGCGCTTCCTCGATGTGTGGAACAACTTCCGGCAGTTGATGATCTATAACAAGCGTCTGACTTGGTTTGTGATTGGCTATCGCCAGATCGCGATCATTTTCCCCATCATGGTCGTTGCGCCACGCTACTTTGCCGACAAGATCGAATTCGGCGTCATCTTTCAAACCAGTTCCGCGTTTGGCCAGGTCCAAGGAGCGTTGTCGTGGTTCGTCACCGCGTACGGCGAAATCGCGCAATGGCGCGCGACGTTAAACCGATTGACGAGCTTCCACGATGCGATTGAAGCGGCGCGCGAGGAGGCGCAGAGCGGGCGTGGTATCCAACACACCACGTCGTCGCAGGCCGACCTGATCCTCGATGACACCAACATTCTATTACCCGATGGCACGCAGCTCCTCGGCCATGTCAACGCGCGAATCAAGCCCGGCGCGCACACGTTGATCACGGGTCCTTCAGGCATTGGCAAGAGCACTTTGTTTCGCGTGTTGTCGGGGATTTGGCCATTTGGATCCGGTAAGGTCCAAGTACCCGCGAACGCTCGATTGATGTTTCTGCCGCAGCGTCCGTATATCCCGATTGGAACCTTGCGCGATGCCGTGGCGTACCCGATGGCGAGCCAGGGATTCAGTGACTCGGCGATCGCGGAGGCGTTACAAGCCTGTCAATTGCCGGCGCTGGCCACGCGACTCGACGAATCCGATCACTGGGGTCAACGGCTATCGATCGGCGAACAACAGCGCCTCGCGTTTGCGCGTGCGCTTTTGAATAAGCCCGATTGGCTATTCTTGGACGAGGCCACCTCGGCGCTGGATGAAGGCATGGAAAAGCAACTCTATACCCTCATTCGCGAACGCTTACGCGACACCACCGTCGTCAGCATCGCGCATCGCTCGACTGTCGCGACCTATCACACGCAACGGATTGCGTTGACCCCAAGCACGGACGGAACAACGCTTACGATACAGCCGACCTAGTGTCATCGATCGACTTGACTAAGCCGCACCACACGGCGCAAGGCTTCCGGAATAATTATCCGAGCGGTTGGCACCACGGGAGCTTCTGGCAATGGCAGCGCGAACGTCGGCGGAACGGCGTGCCGAAACCGCCACCCGGCGGTTGGCGGTTTCCGAGTGTTAAACCGGATTACGATTGGCTTAATCAGAACCGCACACAACCGACGCTGACCTGGCTCGGACACGCCACCTTCCTACTCCAGGTCGGCGGCCTTAACATCATCACGGATCCGCATTTGACCGCGCGCGCTTCGCCCCTCGGTTTCTTGGGACCGAAACGCTGGATGCCGCCGTCGTTAACGTTTCAAGAGCTGCCGCACATCGATCTCGTGGTGCTCTCGCACAATCACTACGATCACCTCGATCAAACCACGGTACAGCGCCTAAATCGGCAGGCGGGCGGGCCGCCGAAATTTTTCGTGCCCTTGGGTCTTAAGGCGTGGTTCAAGGCGCATGGCATCGACCATACACTTGAGCTCGATTGGTGGGATACCGCGAATTTCGCAGCGCTTGTCGTCACCTTCACGCCCGCGCAGCATTGGAGCGCGCGCAGGCTAAACGATCGCAATCAGACTTTATGGGGTGGTTGGCGAATTGATCATCCGGCGTTTAAATTTTTCTTCGCCGGCGACACGGGATACTCCGACGATTTTCGCGATATTCATTCGAGGCTCGGGCCGGTGGATCTCGCAGCGCTGCCCATTGGGGCGTATGAACCACGGTGGTTCATGCAAGCGAGTCATGTGAATCCGGAAGAAGCAGTGCAAATTCATCGCGATCTGCAGGCGACACAGTCGGTGGCGATGCATTGGGGAACTTTTGTATTAACCGATGAGCCGCTCGATGAACCGCCGCGGCGTTTACGCCAGGCGCTACACGTGCAGGGCCTGACCGAGCATGATTTTTGGGTGCTAAAACACGGGGAGACGCGACGCTTGATCCCTTCTTCGACATCGACCGGTGCTAGTCGCGCCTGAGGCGATGCCGAGTCCGCGCTGAGCGGAAATCGGCACCCCTCACGCTAACTCTCGCGAAACCTACCCGCGCATCTTCGCCTGCTCCCAACCTGGATGCAGGCTCGACTTCGCGCTCGGTCGGGCATCCATGCGCTTGTACCAGGCGTTCAGATTTTTCAAATTCGTATTCAATGGCTGCCCAACATCCTTGGCAAAATCGAGACAGCAATACAGCGCCATATCGATGAAACGCAGTTGGTTGCCGCAGATAAAATCATGTCCCGCCATTAGACCATCCAGCCACACGAGTTTTTCCTGCGCGCTGGCTTTGAGTTCGGCGGCGGCACTCGGAATGCAATGCACGCGATTTTTAAATAACTCGAGACCTTCGGCAAAACGAAAACCGTTGTACATATGCTCGGTGATATTGAGTTCGACGCGACGCTGCCACGTACGCGACACGGCGCGCTCTTCCGGCGTCTTCCCAATTAGGGGTGGGTTGGGGTGCTTCTCTTCTAGTAATTCGCAGATGACGGCGGTTTCCGCGACCACGGTGCCATCGTCGAGTTCAAGGGCTGGTGATTGGCCGGCTGGGTTACGCTTTAGAAATCCTTCTTTCCGGTTCTCACCGGCGAGAATGTCAACTTCTTCCATCGGCAGCGTGATGCCTTTCTCGGCCAGGAACATCCGGACGATACGTGGGTTGGGTCCAAATGAATGGATTAATTTCATCGATTGCCTCCAAGGCAGATGGGTCGTCTCGCTAACTGACGTCTGGGGGCTGACCGCGCGGATGATGCGAGTCAGACCTGCCGAACGCCGTGGGCCGACGAACTGGTTGTAATTAATTGCGCGGCCAAGGTAGGCGGCGCGTGCGTGGGCGTCAAGCGGGCGGTGGCGTGCGGCTAGTTCGGCGACGGCGACGCCAGAAAAAATAACTGACAATCAGCGCGAATAGTCCCAACCCTACTGCGACACTGAATCGCTGCGGGGGAAAGCGCAACGCCTCTGCGACAACTGAATGCGTGAGACCGCCCACCCACGACATCACCATGAACGCCAGGGCGAAGATGAACGCGCCTAGATAGCGCCGTCCGCGTACTTGCCAAGGGCGTTCTGAATTCGGTGGAGAAGTCATGGGTGCATTGTGGCGCAACAGGCCGTGAAAAAACTATTGCGCTCGGCATTGCAGCGTTGCGAGAAGACGAAAAATCCTCATTTACTCCGTGTAAACTCCGGTTTTTCGTCTTCTCGCGCCTTGCACTGCCTTCGCTCATGACGTTTTTACACGGCCTGGCATGCCGGAATCCAGAAAATCACTATTGGCCAGAAAATTACTATTTGACCCGGTCCCGGCTTTCGCCGGGACGGCAGCGCAATCTTTAGTTACCTTTCGCATCTCCGCGGCTTGGTGGCTATTGTCGCATTTTCATTTAGTGCGCCCCGCCGGTATCAGCGCTCGCCACCACACGCTCGGGTCGCGCCAACCACACCACGCCAATCAACGCGAGGAATAACAGCGCGCACCCGGCGAAAATATCGTTTGCGGACAACATATAGGCCTGTTGATTGATGAGCCGATTGATCTGTGCCAGACCCTGCGCTTCGGCCCACGCCGCATGCGGAAGCGCCGTAAGAAAGCTACTCGCGGCGCGGTTGGTCGCATCGATTTGCTCGACCAGATGCACATGATGCGCGGCCGCGCGGTTGTCCCACGTGGTCGTGATCACCGATGCGCCAAACGCACCAGCGGTGATCCGCATAAAATTGAGCAATCCCGACGCGGATGAAATTTTTTCCGGCGGAATGCCCTGCAACGCCAGATTGAACAACGGAATAAAAAACGTGCCGATAGCCGCGCCTTGCAGCACCGTCGGCCACACGATGGTCATGAAATCGGCTTCGGTATTGAAACGCGAGCGCATCCAGAGCACCACCGCGAACGTGGCGAATCCGAAGGTCGCGAACCACCGCGCGTCATAGCGCGTGATGTTCTTACCCACCCACGGCGAAATGAGGATGGCGAGGATCCCAACCGGAGCCGTCACGATGCCCGCCAACGTTGGCGTATAGCCCATGTACTGTTGTAGCCATAGCGGCACGAGTACGAGATTACCGAAAAAGGCGCCATAGCCGATTGATATCGTCAAGGTGGCCACCCAGAAATTACGCCGCGCGAACAACCGCAAATCGACGATGGGATGCTCATCCGTCAACTCCCAAATCAAGAAAAAGCAGAACCCAACTACGGCGGTCACCGCCAATAAAATAATCGTGCGAGATTCGAACCAGTCGAGCTCCTTGCCTTTGTCCAGCACGATTTGGAAGCAACCGATCCACAACACGATCAAGCACAGGCCGACGAGATCGACGGGCAGCTTCCGCGTCGGCGCTTCACGCGTGCGGTACAGCCACCATGACGCGCTGGCGGCGAATAATCCGACCGGGATGTTGATGTAAAAAATCCACGCCCAATGGATGTTGTCGGTGATCCATCCGCCGAGCACGGGCCCGACCACCGGCGCGACCAACGAGGTGATGGACCACATCGCGAGCGCCAGGCCGGAGCTTTCGCGCTTATAGCTCCCGAGCAGTAGCGTTTGCGACAGCGGGATCATCGGCCCCGCCACCGCGCCCTGCAGAATCCGCATCGCGATCAAGGTTTGAATATTCGGGGCGAGTCCGCACATCCACGACACCAGCGTGAACAACAACACGCTGGTCACGAACAGTCGCACCGGCCCGATGCGTTGCGCCAACCAGCCGGTCAACGGCAGCGAGATCCCGTTCGCGACCGCAAACGACGTGATAACCCAGGTGCCTTGATTCGGCGACACGCCGAGATCGCCCGCGATCGCGGGAATCGACACATTCGCGATCGACACATCCAGCACATTCATGAAGGTCGCGGTCGATAGCGCGATCGTGCCCGCGATTAAACGCCAACCTTGGAGTGGCGGTGGTGGATACGCTGGGACCGGACTAGCACTCACGTGCTTAGGGACCGGCAACGAGCCCAGCTTTCGAGCTGCCTAGATTCGCGGCGATGATTTCCGCGACCCGTCGATCGGCGGCGGTGCGTTGCCCATCAAAGATATCCGTGCTGCTCACATGTTTCGTGACCGGTACGGATTCGAGCGCCAGACCGGCCGAATCGTGAACGGCCGAATCGTGGACATCCACTTCAACCTGCATGGACAGACCAACGCGGAGCGGATTCGCGCGCAATTGTTCTTTATCAAGATCAATACGCACCGGCACACGTTGCACGATCTTGATCCAGTTGCCTGTGGCATTTTGCGCGGGCAGCAACGCAAACACCGAACCGGTCCCAGCGCCGAATCCGGCAATGTGTCCACGGTACTCAAGGTTTCCACCGTACAGATCGGCGGTGATGATCACCGGCTGACCGAGACGCATATGGCGCAGCTGCACTTCTTTGAAGTTGGCTTCCACCCACACTTTATCGAGCGGCACCAGCGCCAGCAGATTCATGCCGGGCTGTACACGTTGCCCAACCTGCACGGCGCGTTTCGCGACCTCGCCGGACACCGGCGCCAAGATGCGGCTGCGCGACCACGCGAGGTAGGCATCACGTACGTGGGCCGCGGCTTTAGCGACCGCTGGATGCTGCTCGATCGAAATGCCCTCGGTCAGCGTGCGATTCGACGTCAGACGCTCCGCGGCGGCGCCGATCGCCGCATGCGCCGCCGCGACCGCGGCGTTAGCCGCGCTTAAGGCGGCTTCGGCGTGTTTTAGTTCTTCCTTCCCCACCGCGCCGGTGCTGATCAAGGATTGGCGCGTGGCGTAGTCGTCCTGCGCTTTGTGCACATCGGTCTCCGCGCGTAACAAATCGGCTTTGTGGACTGCGATATCGGCGGCGAGCGTATCGTTATTTGCATAGACCGTGCGCACTTCACGCACCGTGCGCGCGAGCTCGGCTTCGGCGCCCTCGAGCCCGATTTGGGCGTCCGAGGCATCGAGTTCGACCAGGACCTGACCCGATTCGACATGCTCGGTATCGCGCACATTCACGGCGCGCACCGTGCCGGTGACTTGCGGCGTGACCGCGACGACATTGGTGGAGACATAGGCGTCATCGGTGTGTTCGTAAAACCGCGCTATTTCCCAGTAATAAACGCCCGCCACGAGCGCGGCCACGGCGACCACCAAGAGCATGAAGCCGAGCAACGGGGCGCGTTTCTGCTTGGCGATTGGCGTTGATGAGGGAGTTGAATCAGCCATAAATTAGTCCTGCATTTAGCGCCGCGCGATAACCGCGTCAGCCGCATAGCCGCCGCCGAGTGCGCGTTTTAAAGCCACATCAAGTTCATACGCGCGAGCCTTTAGGGATGTGGCGGCGCGGCGTTCAGTGAGTACTTCGCCTTCGGTCGCGAGCACCGTGAGATAGCCGGTTAAGCCGGCTTTAAATCGTTGCAGCGCCAAATCGTAAGCGCTCTCGGCCGCGGCTTGCGCGGCGCGTTGCGCCGTGGCGCGCTGCTCGAGGGCCCGGATGGAGATCACCGCGTGGACTACATCGCCCATCGCGGAAATCAAGGTGTCGTTATATTCAGCAATCGCTACATCGGTTTGTGCGTTGGTGAATTTGAGTTTCGCGCGCAAACGATCGGCATCGAAAATCGGCAAGCGAATCGCCGGCGCGATGCCATAGATTTGAGATCCGCTCTCCAGCAACGCGCCCAAGCCGAGCGCGCTAAAACCGGCAAACGCCGCGAGATTGACGCTTGGATAAAATTCCGACTTGACGGCTTCAACCCCTTTGAGCGTCGACTCGACGCGCCAGCGCGCGGCCGTGACATCGGCCCGCCGGCTGATGAAGTCGGACGGAATAACGGCCGGCAGATGTGGTGGCGCGAGTTTGCCGAGCTGTGGGCGGATTGTAGTGGTGGCTGCAAAAGGCACCACCGCAAGTTTGCTCAGTGCATCGCGTAGTAATTCGATGTGTTCAACGACTTTTTCGCGTTCGCTCTGAATGCGCGGAATGGCGCCTTCGGCTTGGCGTAATTCAACATTCGAATCCACACCCAGGGCGACGCGCGCTTTCACCAATTCGAGAATGCGTGCGCGCTGCGCCAAAGTGGCGCCGATTACTTCTTCTTCGGCGCAGAATTTGGCCAACGCAAAATACGCGCGCGCGACCGCCGACGTAATGGCGACTCGCGCCGTATGCGTGGCAGCTTGTTGCGCTTCGATTTGGGCCGCGGTTCCAGCAGACAGCGCGCGATTGCGGCCAAAAAGATCGAGCTCATAGTCAAAATCAAGCGCCAAGCGGTTATCGGTGTCGTGATGGCCGCCGACGAAATCGGGCGCCATGCCATGCTCGGTGAAGCGCTGCCATTTGCTATCGAACCCGGCCTCGATATGCGGCTTAAGCTTGGAATCGACGAATTGACCCGCCGCGCGCGCCGCGCGTAAGCGGGCTTCGGCGATTTGAATGTTCGGATTGTCGCGCAGGGCATGTTCGATCAGGTCGTTCAGCACCGGATCTTGGTAGGACTGCCACCACGCGCTGTCGGGCCACGCATCATAGTGGGTGTCCTCTACCGCGGTCGGGACGGTGAGCTCACGATTCTCGTGGTCGATGCCGGTGTAGCGCACGCAGGCGCTGAGCAGTGCGATCGCCACGCCGACCAATAATTGCGTGGGGAAGCGCAGGCGCTCATTCGCGACGCCGAGGTTAACCATCGTTCGGACCGGTGCGATTGCCGTTTACGACCATTCGCCTTAGAAATCCGATGAGTTGCTCCGTTTCGGCTTTCGAAAATCCCGCAAGATGGAGGTTCAGCACCTCGGCCAACACGAAGGGCACTTGCTCGACGACCCGGCGTCCTTCGGCGGTGAGCTCCAAGTGCACCACGCGGCGATCACCCGTGCTCCGCGTGCGGCGAATGAGCTTCTTCGATTCCAGACGATCCAGCATCCGCGTCATGGCCCCGGTGTCAATTTCGAGGCTCCGCGCCAGGGCCGCGGCCGTATCACCCTTGTTCTGCGCGAGCAGTAGCAGCGGACTCCACTGCAAGGCGGTCAGATCGTACGGCTGAATGCGC
>JAYUEZ010000464.1:0-3603 GCA_043738965.1 Gammaproteobacteria bacterium | reverse complement strand
TTGCGTACGCGATCTGGTCGGGGGTGGGGCAGGTGCTGGTGATGATCATCGCTTGGCACCTTTATCGACAGACCCTCGATGGCGCGGCCTTCGTTGGGATCGGGCTCATTATTTCCGGTGTGTTGGTGCTGACGTTGGTCTCGAAATCGATGCCGCGCTAGCTGGCCTCCCATGCCTTGATTGCGGCGGCGAATCCGTCTACAACATCAAGCAACGAACCCCAACGCAAACGCTAATTAAAGGGATGGACTATGGCCAACTACCAAATTTTTGAGATCCCGCGTTATACCTTGCAATCGGGTGTCACGCTTGATCTGAAACTTGCGTATAAGACCTTCGGCAAGCTGTCCAAGGCGCGCGACAACGTCATCGTGGTCCCGACCTTTTATGGCGGGCGTCATCCGGAAACCGAATTCATGCTCGCCCCAGGGCGTGCCATCGACACTACTAAATACTTTGTCGTGATTCCGAATATGTTTGGTAACGGCTACTCGTCGTCGCCACACAATACGCCGGCGCCGTACGGACGCGGTGGCTTCCCAATCGTCGGCCTGTATGACAACGTGATCTGCCAACACAAGCTGCTCACCGAGTACTTGAAGGTCAAGAAGATAAGGCTGGTCAGTGGGTTTTCAATGGGCGCGATGCAGTCGTTTCAATGGGGCGCTCTGTATCCCGATTTGGTCGACGCCATCGCGCCGATTTGCGGCGCGGCGCGAATTTCCGACCACAACTATTTGTTCGTCGATAGCGCCAAGTCGGCGCTGCAATTGGATCCGGACTACAAAGATGGCTGGTATGACGCACAGCCGATCCGCGGCGTGCTGGCCTTCGGCAAGGTCTACGCAGCCTGGCTGTTTTCCCAAGACTTCATGCGCGGCGCGCATTATCGCGAACTAGGGTTGGGCGCGCGACGCGACGTGGTCTTGCTTACGCAGAATTATTTTTTGCAGAACGATGCGAACAATCTGCTCGCGATGGCGGATACCTGGCTCAACGGCGATATCAGCGCTAATCCAGTATTCAACGGTGATTTCAAACGCGCCTTGAAGGCGATTCGATGTCGGGCGTGTGTGATGCCGGGTGCAACCGACTTATATTTCCGAGTCGCCGATAGCGAAGCCGAGATCAAGTTGATGCCGCACGCCGCCTGCCACGCGATTCCCTCAGTATGGGGCCATGGTGCGGGTTTCGGCTTACACGCGGCGGACAATGTCTTCATCGATCAACATCTCCGCAAATTACTCGCATGAGATGGAGCCGGGCATGAATTTCGGTTGGAAACGCGTTGGTACCTGGGTCCTGACGACCGCGCTATTGGCGGCGTGCGCCGAGGCCGATCGCTCGCAGATCTTCGACACGGTTACTTCGCCGCACGGCGACTACATCCTAAACGCAATCGTCATTGAGCCGTGGATCCCGCAAGGACCGTACTTTGTGGCGCTCGATCTGACGAGCACCAAAAATACCACGCCCCAACGATTGACTAAAACTGAATTGGCGTATGACGGCGTGCCGTTCACCAGAAAAAATATTGGCGTGCGCTGGACGGCTGATTACACGGCCCTCGTCTGTTTGCGCGCCAGCGATCGGCCTGACCAGGGCGTTCAGATCACTGTCCACGGCGACGGCACGGCCGTGGCCCAATTGCGGACCGGGTGCTGAGCGATAAGTAAATTTTCACGCGGGAGGAAAGAATGAATCAACCACTAATCGTACTGAATGCGTTTGTCATTCGCGCCGATAGCAGCGCACCGGCGGCCACTCGTGTCGCGCGGCCACGTTACAACGTGAATCGCCGTGGGGAAGGTGTGGAGGATCCGAATGTCGCCGATCGCACGCTGACGTTAACCACGCAGCCGCAGCTCGAATGGGAAGCCTTCGATGAGTACTGGCGCAAGATCCACGGCCCGAAGATTCTACATTCCGAAGGGGCCGACGACGATCAAACACCGCGGCTTACTTACTATCTGCAGCAACATCGGATTCCCAGTGGTCCGACGACGGAATTTCCCGCGCCCTACCAACCCAAACTCGCGGACGGACGCTTGGTGGCGACCCCAGCCCAACACTGCGCACCGTATCAGCGTCCCGCATGGGATGGAATGGCGCAGCTCGGCTATCGTAGTCAGGGCGACTTAGAAGCGTTTTTCGACGTTGGCCCTGGTAAATACGGTGATAAAATCGTGCCCGATGAAGCGGTATTCATTCGCGGATTTGGGTTCCATCTCGCCGAAGAGCAGGTGATCATCCAACACGGCGAGCGTCGTCGCGATCCCATCATTTTGCTTAAGCTTCATGCCCGCAATACCACACTGACTCGTGAACAATTTCGCGGACGCTGGATGGCGCAGCACGCCGATCTGATTCGACGCCTACCGCAGGCGCGCGCGTTGATCCGCCGCTATGCCCAGCTAGTGAATATCAGCAAGCCCGGCGACAAGATTTATGATCCCGTCGGCGATCGCTTCGATGGGGTAACCGCGCTGTCATTCGCGAACATGAATGATTTAGAAGATTTCCTTGCGAGTCCCGAATACGCGACCGTGCAGGCTGATGAAGCAGACTTCGCACGCGACACCACGTACTTCACCGCGCTGAATTACGTGATTCGAGATTTGACGCCGTAGACTCGTATTTGCGCCCTTATGGCATCGAGCGTCACCGCCGGCAAAAAGCCGGTGGCTGGGGATTTGGGCGGCTACCACTCCGCGATTCATCCCTGAATCGCTACGCTACCACGCGCGCTGCGCTAAACCATCCATGGCCCGCTTGCGCGCGAGGCGCGCCGCCCAAATCCCCAGCCACCAGCTATCAGCGCTGGGTGCCATTCCCACAGTGCACAAACTACGTTTAAAGCACGCGCGGATTCCCTTGTGATCCGCCATCTACCGGAATGATCGCCCCCGTCGTATAACTCGACGCTGCGCTCGCGAGATAGAGTGCAGCGCCAACAATTTCATGCGGTTGACCGCCACGCTGCAGTGGGATCCGCTCCTTCGCACCCGCCGTAAACGCTTCCATATCCCAGGCTTTCGAAATATCCGTTAAGAACGGACCGGGCATGATGCAATTGACGCGAACCTTTGGCCCATAGGCATACGCCATCGAGCGAGTCAGCGCATTCAAGCCCGCCTTAGCCGAACAATAGGGCTCAGACATTGGGCTCGGCGTGACCGCCGCGGTGCTCGAAATATTGATGATCGAGCCGCCATCACCGGCCATCATGCGCTTGGCGACGAGCGCGCTTAACCGAAATGGCCCCTTCAAATTGATCCCGATCACTTTATCAAAGAGCTCTTCGCTGATTTCGTCGAGCGCCGGGTACAACGGCGAGAGGCCCGCGTTATTGACCAGGATGTCGATGCGCCCGAATCGCGCATACACGGCTTCGACCAGTGTTTCGATCTCATTCCACTTGGCGACATGGCAGGCCTGCGCAAACGCTTGCACGCCCTTGGCTTCTATTTCGCGCGCGGTTATTTGGCATTGTTCGAGCTTGCGGCTTGCAATGGCGACGTGCGCGCCATGCTCGGCGAATGCGAGCGCCATTTGGCGTCCGAGGCCGCGGCTGCCACCCGTGATCAAGGCCACCTTGCCGCC
>JAYUEZ010000463.1:0-9543 GCA_043738965.1 Gammaproteobacteria bacterium | reverse complement strand
ACCGCAAATAACACTCAGTCGACCTCTTTTACTAAGTTCGGTTTATTGATCGAATTTGAACACAATCGATTGCGTGAAGGTGCTGATGACCGCAGCCTCACCACGGCGGGCCGGCTCGAACAACCAACGTTTTACCGTCTCAATCGCGGCCTTGTCGAGTATTTCGCGCCCGCTCGACTCGACCACCGAGATCTTGCCGGGCGTGCCATCGGTCAAAACCTCAATCGCCAGTATCACCTTCCCCTCCCAGCCACGACGCTTGGCCACTGCGGGATAATCCGGCTTGGGATTGCGGCGTGAGGTGGCCTTGGTGTTCGCTGGCACGAGCTCGGGCGCGGGCGTTGGCGCGGTCGCGAGTGGGGTGGGGACCGTCGCTGTTTGTTCGGAAGAGGAGGATGCTGGCGTCGATTCTATCGCTACCGGTTTCGGTTCGGGCGTCGGAACAAGCCGCGGCTTCGGCTTCGATATGGCCTTGGCCACTGGTTTCGCGATAGGCGTTGGTGGCACCACCGGCGTTGGCTGCTGGACCGGCTGGACCAAGGGATGTGGCTGCGGGCTCGGCGTCACGAACGTGATCGTCACCAGTTTGGGCGGACGCAGGGTTGACGTGGCGGGTGCCGAGCGTTGGAACCACAGCCACAAGGAGAGATGCAACAACAGCGAAATCGCGACCAGCAAACCGTAGCCAATAATCAAGGACAGATCTTGGCCGAGCGTCGCGCTAGCAGCCGGATGCTGATTCATACTGGGATTCTTGAAACCCTACGCGATTGCATACGTCGAGCCCGGACGATTGGATCATCGGGTCGTGGGACTTTTTTAACGATACCCGACGCTAAGCAGCGCACGAACGGCTTCGCTGATGGCGTCGATCCGCGCCAGCGCCGCGTTCCGTCCACATTCGATCATCGCGGCATAGCGATCAAAATCAAACGCGCCGCCCGCACTATGGGTTTCTGGCGTGATCACGATATCGGCGCGTAGCGCTTCCAAGGTGGAGCCATAAGAACCCAAAACCTCCCACGACGCGCCGAGCACATGCTTCAGACCAAACGGCCCCTTGAAGCGCTCGGTCAGGCGCGCCAAGCGCCCTTGCGAGGCAGCCTCGGACTGGCGCGGCGCGGCGACGACATTGACCGCAATCCGCAGCCCACAACGTCGCCGATCGAGCAGATCAACCGGCACTCGCGACACCAGTGCGCCATCAACGATTAGCCGGGAGCCATGTGCGATCGGTGGGAAAAAACCTGGGATTGCCGACGTCCCGAGCACCGCCGGGGCAACCGGTCCACTATCGATGACGGCACGCTCCCCGCTCGCCAAATCGGAGGCCACCACCGCCACTGGCAAGCGCAAATCGGCAAAGGTAATCGAGCCGAACACACTCTCCGCCGCGCGCGCGATTTTTTGTCCCGTGAACAGTGAAGACCGTGGCAGCATCGCGGCGTCGCGGATCTTGCGATTACCGCCGAGGAAATCGCGCATGCGAGTGGCGCCTTCCGCGGCACTTGCCGCGCGCGCCACGGTTAAGGCAGCGATGCCCCCCATACTCGTGCCGCACATGAAGTCGACCGGGATCTGATGCGCTTCCAAGGTCTCCAATACGCCGACATGCGCGAAGCCGCGGGCCGCGCCCGAACTTAAGGCGACCCCAATTTCCTTGAACGTAATGTAACGGACGACATGATCGAGCCGTGGATAACTCGCGGCGTGCCAGTGGCCGAGATCTTGTAACGCATGATCGAGCTCGGCCCACGGCACACTGAAATTCCAGCGCCCAAGATCGCCGCTCGGCGCGCGCCCGAAATACACCCGCGTGATATCAGCCGCACCGGCCAGTGTCCGCCAGCGGCTGGGGACGTCACCGACCGGTGGCCGCTCGAGCACCTCGACCACCACATCTTCCGGTTGCAAGATAGCGGTGCACTCACGAATGCCTTCGGGAGTGGTGACGACGACCAGATATTGTCCACCGGCCGCATTTTGCCGCCATTGCTCAAGCATCGCGAGGTCGAGCGGTGCACGCGACCGGCCCGCGTCCGGCAAATTCCGATAGAGATCCGAACCGGGCGCGTAATAGATCACACCACCGGCAATCGCCTGCGCGAATTTAACGAGATCAATTTTTGGATCCGAGCTTGTCAACAACGCGAGCGCGGGTTTATGGGTCTCGTTGCGCGTCTGATAGCGCAATCGATCGATCAGCAGACGCGTTAGACTGCGATGAAGTGCGGGTTCTTCGTCGAGCAATTGCAGAAACTTCGCGCCATCCAGGCAATACGTGCTGGTATCGCGCGCGGCGACCAGGGTCGCCGAAATGGGCATACCGGTGAACAATGACATTTCACCGAACACCTGACCCGGCCCCAAGATAAACCCGCGCCAGCTGCGCGAGCCGTCGGCCTCGGGTTGAATGCGCACCGCGCCCGCGGCGATGGCTTGAAAATAACGCCCCGGCTCGCCGACCCGCGCGATGACGGTTCCTTGCGAATAGTGTTGGACGGGGATCGCCACCTTGAGCTTGGCCACCGAGGCCGGCGGCAAGGCAGCGAAGAACGGGATCTCGGCAAGGTCTAGCATGCGTTCATCGTACAGCCATCAAGTCTTGCTATTTCGGCGGCGACATCGCGTTCCAGGAAGCTGACGAAACGATTTTGTGGGAGCGGCTAGTCGCGAATCATTAATCACAACCCTTTCGCGACTAAAGCCGCGCCCACCATTTACAAACTAAGCGCTAACTCCTGCGGTGAGCTCTGCGCGCAATTTCTGCGTCGCGGTAACCTCGACTCGGGTTAGCGCCTCGTTCAACACCACCCCATAGAGTTCGCGTGCCGCGCGTGCCGAAATATATTCGTCCAGCACATCTTCGAGCACGGCTTCTGGATTGCGCTCGAGCGGACTGCCGTAACCACCGCCGCCAGTGCTTTCGAACATAAAGGTTTCGCCGTACCCAAACGGATGCGCGCAGAGCAGCGGGCTGCGCCAACCACCGGCAGCATCCAAGCCACCGATGACTTCACTGCGGCCATCGGTGTAGATCTTGGTTTGGCGTTGGACGGCGGAGTGCTTGCCGCCGGCGACACCCGGACTGCCTTCGAGCGTGCGCGCGGTCTCCATGCTCAATTGGCCGTCGGCGAGATAGCGCACTTTGAAGATTGCGCCCAAGCCACCGCGGTATTTACCAGCGCCGGCGCTATCGGTTCTGAGTTCGAAGGCCTCGTAGGCAATCGGGAACAGCAATTCGGCGGTTTCAGCCGGCATATTCATGCAATTGCCGAGCGGATCTTCAGTCACATTCATGCCGTCGCTAAACGGCGTGGCGCCCCAACCACCAGCGGGGAGATCGGAGAACACATCACTGACCCCATTCGGCGCGACCACCGAAGACACAAACCAATTGCAGTCCGCACTGGTCGATCCGGTCGCTTTGTCCGGACAGGCTTTGGCCAAGGCCTGCCAAATCGCGCTAGTGATTTTTGATGAGGTCAAGGTCGTGCAGCCTATGGTCGGCGCCGGCCATTTCGCATTGAGCCAAGAGTCTTCGGGGATCACGATTTTGATCGGATTGAACATCCCTTGATTCTGTGGCGCATACGGCGCGAGAAAGAACTGTAGCGAGTACAGCGTCGCCGACGCGGTATTGGCATACGGCGAATTGATCGCGCCTTTGACGGTTTTATCCGAGCCGCTGAAATCAACGGTGATCTCGGAGCCCTTGACGATTAGGTTCACCTTAATTTTGATCGGCTTATCCGAAAAGCCATCGGTATCGGCGTAGTCTTCGCCGGCATACACGCCATCGGGAATTTCGCTAATGCTCTTGCGCACGATCCGTTCGGTATATTCCTGCAATTGCTTCATCGCCGTTTTCAAGGTCACGATGCCGTACTTCGCGCAAGCGCGCTGCATCTCCTGTTCGCCAGCGCGCAAACAGCCCACATGCGCTTGTAGATCGCCTTTGACGAAATGTGGCGTGCGCGTATTGTTGACGAGGATTGCGATGATGTCCTCACGCGGCTTGCCGCGTTCGTAGATTTTGGTCGGCGGCAAACGCAGTCCTTCGCCTGCGATATGGGTGCCGGTAAACGCTTGGCCACCAGCAGCCCCGCCGCCGAGATCCATCCAATGCCCACGACTTACCGCGAAGCCGACTAGCTCCTGCTCAAAATAGATCGGCGTCAGAAACGTGATGTCGTTGATATGCGTGCCACCCTTGTACGGATCGTTCAAGCAGATGACATCGCCTTCGTGAATGTTCGCGACGCCGAATTGCTCGATGATGGCTTCGGCCGAAAATTTCATCGCCGCCAGATGGATCGGGCAGTTCGCGGCTTGGCTTAGCAATTGGCAGTCGTAGTCGTATATCGCGTTCGAGAAATCAACCATGTCCGCCAAGATGGGCGAGAACGATGCCCGTTGGAGGACGGTCGACATGCGGTCGCTCGCGTATTCGAAAACGCTGCGGAGAACTTCAAACGTAACCGGATCAACCTTGGTTTGTTCGATGACCGAGGTATCTACTTTTACTTTCTTGTCCATGCTGCGCTCCTCAATCTATGGCCGCGAGATTGCGGCTTAAGTCGATGATCAAATTTCCGTAATGGTCCACGTTCGCGGTTGCGTTGGGTGGCAATACCGCGCATGCATGCGCGTATTCCACGATGCACGGACCCGCGACTTTGGCGTCTGGTTTCAACGCATGGCCATCGTATACATGGCTCGTATGCCATTCGCGATTGAAATAAATCTGGCGTTCGCCTTTTAACGCTTGGCGCCCACTGCCGCCGACTTCGACCGCCGGCGGCGCTTCCATTTTGCCGATGGCGGTGACGCCAAGCGCCACAAACGCGGGCGCGAAATCGTTCGAACTAACTCCATATTCTCGCTCGTGGCATTGATGAAACGTGGCCACCACCTGCGGAATATCGGCCGCGGCAAGCGCCTTGCTCGGCATCGCTGTTTCCACTTCGTAAGTCTGCCCGACGTAGCGCATCTGCGCGCTGCGCGTCAGTTCAATGTCTTTGCGCGCCACGCCATCGGCTTCCAACAGGCGTACGGCGCGTGCTTCCAGTTCCGAGTATAGACCATTGACCGTGGCCAGATCGGCCGCCGCCACCGGCGAAAAATAGAACGCTTCCAGATCATGCCGGAGATCCATGGCGGTCGCGCCAAATGCCGAGGCGACGCCAGCGTGAATGGGCATGATGACTTTCGGAATGTTCATCGATTCGGCGACAAAACACGCGTGCATCGCGCCCGCGCCACCAAAGCTCGCCAGAATGAAATCGCGCGGATCGCGGCCGCGCGAAACCAGCACCTTTTTGACGGCCTGCGCCATGTTCTCGCAGCCGATGCGGATCATGCCGTCGGCAGTTTCGATCGCCCCGAGGCCAAATTCGGTGGCGAGGTTTTCCATCGCCGCTTCGGCAGCTTTTTTATCGAGCTGCATTTTGCCACCCAGCGTCGGTTCAATCCGACCCAGCAGCAGATTCGCATCGGTAATGGTCGGTTTGGTGCCGCCCAAGCCGTAACACACCGGCCCGGGACTCGATCCTGCGCTGTGCGGCCCGACCCGCAGCGAACCGCCTTCGTCGACCCAGCCGATAGATCCACCACCGGCGCCAACGCTGTGGATGTCCAGCATCGGCACGATGCACGGGATCTCCCATTCAATCTCGTGGTCGCGCGTGATCAGCCCCTTGCCGTTTTCGACGATTGAGACATCGTAACTGGTGCCCCCCACGTCGGTGTGAATGATGTTGGGATAGGCCCCGAGTATTTTGCTTAAGTAGGCCGCATAGGCCACCCCGCCCGCTGGACCGGATTCAATCAATTCTTCGGGATGCAGTTTGGCGTAGTCGACCCCGGTGATGCCGCCGGAGCTTTTCAAGATCAACAGCGACCCGGTGAACCCTTCGTGCTTTAGCGCGGCCGCCAAACGATCGAAATAGACCTCCATCACCGGAATCGTCGCGGCACGAATGGCCGTGGTCGTGAAACGTCCGTGCTCGCGAAAGACCGGCCGAGTTTCGCACGACAACACCACATAGGTATCCGGGCAAACTTCCTTGATCACCTCGCGCATGAGGTGTTCATGCACGCCGTTCTTGTACGAATTGATGAAGGCCACCGCAACGGACTTGATCTGCGCGGCTTTGATCTTGTGCGCGATGACGCGGGCGGCGTCTTTATCGAGCGGGCGAACCACGTTGCCGGCGACATCGGTGCGCTCGTTGATGGTGTAGCGATAACGGCGCTTGATGATCGGCTTTGGTTTGGTTTGATACGGATCGTAGAGATGCTCGCGATGCTGGCGGCCAATTTCAATCGTGTCGCGAAAACCTTCGGTGGTCACCATGGCGGGGTCTGGATAGTTGCGTTCGATCAACGCATTGGTGGCCGTGGTGGTGCCATGCATCAGATGCGAAATCGCGTTAAACGGAATGCCGGCTTGCTTGATAGCGTCGATTACGCCAAGCGCGCGATCGTGTTTGGTCGTCAGCACTTTGGAGGTGGTTTGCTGCCGTCCCTTATCGTCCCATGCAAAGAGATCGGTGAAGGTGCCACCAACATCAATTCCTACTCGCCACATTCGTTTATCCTCTGCTTCAGTAACTATAACCGGTCGAAATCAAACCTACTTTCGATCGCTCCCTCAACACCGGATCCGGCTATTACTCGGATCATACGCGGGCTTAAGCAAACAGCGCGCGGAATATCGCCGGCGACCAATTTCAATTTCGTAATGCCCAGACGCGATGAACTCGTCAGTAACGCCATCAGGATTCGTCACATAACCCATGGCCACCGCCGCGCCCAGTGTGTGACCGTACATCGCCGACGTAGTGTAGCTATTGAGTTCACCATCGCGATAAATCGGCTCATTGTGATAAAGCAGCGGCTCGGGATCTTCGAGCACGAACTGCACCAGGCGCCGTTTCAAGCGCCCTTGTTCACGCGCCGCGAGCAATGCGTCACGGCCCACAAAACCACCCGGCTTGTCCCAGGCACACGTGAAGCCGAGTCCGGCTTCGAGCGGCGAGTCGTGAGGACCCATGTCATGCGCCCATTCGCGATAGGCTTTTTCAATGCGTAATGAATTCAACGTGTGATAACCGCAATGCGCCAGATCGAAACGCTGCCCGGCCTCGACCAGGGCATCATAGACCGGTAGCGTAAATGCCGTTGGAATATAGAGCTCCCACCCCAACTCACCGGTATACGTAAGCCGTAGCGCCAGTAAGGATTGATAGCCGATTTGGATTTCACGCGCCGTGCCAAACGGAAATCCGGCATGCGAAAAATCAGCCGGACTTAAATCTTGTAACAAGACCCGCGAGTTCGGACCTTGCACGTTCAACATTGAATACGCACCAGAGACATCGGTCACCACACAGAACGCATCGCGCGGAATGTGATTGCGGATATGCGCCTCCACATGGGTGTGCGTAAACGCCGCCGTGACCACCCAATACTGATCGTCGGCGAGGCGCGTCACGGTCACGTCGGCTTCAATCCCGCCCGCCTGATTTAAGAACTGCGTGTACGTCACCTTCCCGACCGGCACGGACAAATTGCTGGTCGCGAGGTGATTTAACACGCGTTCTGCATCGCGGCCCTGCACCAATAATTTCGAAAACGACGTTTGTTCGAAAACGCCGACCGCCTCACGCACGGCGCGGTGTTCAGCGGCATTATTCGCGAACCAGTTTTGTCGACCCCACGCGTAGCGGTACTCTGCGGCTTCGCCTTTCCGTGCATACCAGTTTGGGCGTTCCCAACCCGCGGACTCACCGAAACAGGCGCCAGCAGCGGCGAGA
The DNA here is from genome assembly GCA_043738965.1 of Gammaproteobacteria bacterium. Taxonomy (GTDB): domain Bacteria; phylum Pseudomonadota; class Gammaproteobacteria; genus CAIKBL01. Next base: position 1,723 of record JAYUEZ010000463.1, on the reverse strand, counting down.
CGATCATGCAGGATACTTTTCTTAACGCCGCGCGCCGTGGTCCATTGTCGATACGGCCAATGGTCTTGGTAGCCAATGCCGAGGGATTCGATGATGCGATCGTGTAGATAGCGATCATTATCCTGCCAAGCGTGGGCGCGCCGGATATCGACCGACCACAGGTCGAGCGGCGCGCGTCCGTCCTGAATCCAATGCGCCATGACCATGCCAGCGCCACCGCCGGACAGAATTCCGAGTGAATTAAAGCCGGCCGCGACGAAAAAATTCTTAAGATTCGGCGCTTCGCCCATCAAGTAATTGTGATCCGGGGTAAACGACTCGGGACCGCAGAAGAAGAGCTTGATCCCGGTGTTGAGTAGTTTAGGAACGCGCGACAGCGCCTTCTCCACCACCGGCAGCATGCGATCCCAATCGGCTTGAATATCATTGAAGCAAAAGTCTTCGGGGATCCCCGCCATACCCCAAGGTTTGGCCACGGGTTCGAAGAAGCCCACCATGATCTTGCCCGCCTCTTCGCGGAAGTAGGCGCTGTTTCCCGGATCGCGCAAAATCGGTAGCCTTTGATGCACGCCCTCGATCGCTTCCGAGATCAGGTAGTAATGTTCGGCGGCTTGCAGCGGCACGTTGACACTGGCGAGTTTCCCGACTTCACGCGCCCACATGCCGGCGCAATTGACGACCGTTTCGGCCCGAATATCGCCCTGTTCGGTAGCCACGCCAACTACTCGGCCGTGTTCGCGATGGATGGCCGTCACCTTGGTGTTTTCAAACAGACGAGCGCCACCCTTGCGGGCGCCTTTGGCCAACGCTTGCGTGACGTCGGCCGGATTCACGCGTCCGTCGTGCGGGAAATGAAACGCCGCTTGCACATTCGACACGTCGGCGAGCGGCCATAGGGCTTGCACATCGGCGGGGCTGATTTCGTGACTTTCAACCTCGAAACACCGGGCCAACGCGCAACCGCGGCGCATCTCGATCGCCTTGTCGGCCGTCATCGCCAATTGGATCGAACCGCAATTGATGATCCCAGTGGCTTGACCGGTTTCCGCCTCGAGCCCGCGATACAGATCTTGGGTGTATTTCGCGAGTTTGGTTTGCGCTTCCGTGTCACGCAATGTCGTTAATAGCCCCGCCGCATGCCAGGTGGTGCCGCTGGTGATCTGTTTGCGTTCCAGCAACACCACATCGCGGATCCCCAGTTTCGTCAGGTGATAAGCAATCGAGCAACCGATGACGCCGCCGCCGATAATCACGACTTGGGCTGAAGTGGGCAGGCGATCGGTCACGAACAATGATCTCCAGCGCTTTTGGTGGGTGATTTCACCGGATTATTGCATCAATTTTCATATCCGCTAAGGACCAACCTAAATACGCTCCCAGTGATCGGATGCAGGCGAAGCCGGCAGTGGGGTGCGCACCTCACTACCGGCTCACAGGCTCGATATTTATCAGCGAGTATTTTGGTGGTGCTGGGGTAAATCGAAATCCCCCGCATCGACCGACCCCAGTCGGGGCGCTATCATGCGGTAACGCCTCGTTCGGAGCTCAAACCATGCGCGAAGTTTTTATCGCCGGCGTCAGCATGACGCATTTCGGCAAGCACCTGAATCGCTCGCTTAAAGAACTGGCGCAGGACGCCTTAATCGGCGTGTTGGCCGACGCCGGTTGCGAGCCACGCCAGCTGGAAGCCGCCTTCTTCGGCAACTGTGTGCAAGGGCATATG
>JAYUEZ010000462.1:0-3614 GCA_043738965.1 Gammaproteobacteria bacterium | reverse complement strand
GAGACGCTCGCACGCCGCACCGAGCATGATCCCTTGCGTCGGATTGGCGAGCCCGAGGAAGTCGCCGGCATCGCGGTTTATCTTGCGTCACGCGCGAGTAGCTTCACCACCGGACAGAACTTCATCGTCGATGGCGGCGCGACTATTGGCTGAGGTTGAGAATACTTACCCCTCACCCCGGCCCTCTCGGACGAAATACTGCCTCGTGGATTTCCAAATTATTTATTCAGCACCGCTTCCGCCGCGGCAATTTCTGCTTGCCGCTTGGCGATCACATCCCCAATCGGCGGTCCTTTAAAGCGGCGATTTTCCAAGCCGAACCACACGACGGCAGTCAGAATCAAAAATCCCAGCGTGACATTGGACGCCAGTTGATTCGGTGGCTGCACGCCAATGATAAAAATAATCACCATCGAGACAATGGACAGTAGCGCGAACAACGAGAACAATCCGCGTCCCATATTCCACGGTCCCATCTTCGGCCATTTTGCGGTGCCATAAGTCAGTAAACCCAGCGTGATCGGAATGACGAACGAGAAAAAGATAAAAATAACGGTGCAGGAGACAACGATGGAGTACACCGGCGTTTCCGCGATCGACACCAGCGACGAGCCCCACACAAATAGCACGGCCAAGATCGAACCCGTCCAGATCGCGTTAACCGGGGTGCGATAGGCGGGCGAGACTTTGGCCAGCGCCTTCGACATCGGCAGTCCACCGTCACGCGAAAAAGCAAAAATCATGCGTGATACTGAAGTGACCGTGGCTAAGCCACATAGGAACTGTGAAACGAAAATCGCCGTATAGGTCACGATTTTCACCGTCGGATTCACCCGTGCATCCATGCCCCAGAAGAACACATTCCAACCTTGTTTCGCCGCGTCGTCCATGTTCGGCAGCATGAGCACGAAGGCGCACAACATGACGTAGCCAAACACGGTGGACCAAATCACCGAACTGACCATGCCGCGTGGCACCGAGTGCGCGGCGTTTTTGGTTTCTTCGGAGGTGTGCGCCGAGGCGTCATAGCCCGTGATCGTATAAATCGGCAATAGTAGACCGAGCGCAAATACCCAACTCGAGGACACCGCGGGCCACACATTGCCACCCGCTTCTCCCGAATAATTGGCGAAGGTGAACAGTCGGCTAAATTCAAAACTCGGCGCGGACGCGAGACACACCACGGTGAGGCCGAGCGCGGTCACGAAAATAAGATAGCCGGAGAAATCCGTCAGCTTGGCGGTTAAGCCGATGCCGTAGTGATTGATTAAGGCTTGAATACCGGTCAACACCGCTAAGGCAGTAATCCGCACGGGGATCGTATCGGTCATGCCGAGCGACGGGCCGAAGGCGCCAAAGAAGAAATAATAGGTACCGACATTAATTGCGCCGAGCACGGTCACCAAGCCAAGTAAGTTAAACCATGCCGTCACCCACCCGGTGAAACGATTGCCGAGGATTGATCCCCAGTGATACAGACCGCCGGCGGTCGGATAGGCTGATGAGATTTGTGCCATCGCCAGTGCGAACACAAAGGAGATAAAGCAGCCGATTGGCCATCCGATGCCAATCGCGGCACCCCCCGCGCCAGCGGTGGCTTGGGCCAACGAATTAATCCCGCCCGACAGAATGCAAATGATCGAAAAGGAAATCGCGAAGTTAGAGAAAGCGCCCATGCCGCGATGTAATTCCTGGGCGTAGCCCATGCCATGCAAAATTTTTACATCGTCATCATGCAACTCCGCGCCGCCGTGCTGTGTTGAATTCATCGATATTCCCCTAGAGATTTTTAAACGATTTATTGTCGCGCTACATCCATCCACCCGGGTTAGCTCCGCTCCCGCGCGGGGAGAGCGGAAAAAGTCATTCGTGTGGCTGGTATTCCAGCAGGTCACTTTGATCCTTGAGTCCGATGCCGCTTAAGCGTAGCTGCAGCGCTGTCTGTAGCAGCCAGCTCAATTTACGCGCCGCGTCCGCGTACGGCAGACCTTCGGGTCGAATATTCGAAATGCAATTGCGTTCGGCGTCAGTACGTCCAACTTTGGGGGCGTAAGTGAGATAAATGCCGAGACTATCAGGCGAACTCAGTCCCGGCCGTTCGCCAATCAACACCACTACACTGCGTGCACGCAGGGATTCACCGATGGCATCCCCAATCGCGACGCGTCCTTGACTTGCGATCACCACCGGCGGCATTACGTACGTGGGAGGCAGCAACGCGTGAACCGCGACGAGCAGCGGCACCGCATGTCGCGCAATAGCGAATGCGGAAAGTCCGTCCGCGATCACGAACACCGTATCGAGTGGCTTATCTGCACTCGCGGCCAGCAACGCCCGGCTGTCGTCGCGCAGATCGCGCCCGAGATCGGGCCGCAGCAAATAGGTCGCGCGATCCACGGCGCAGCTGTGCACCCGGTGCGAGTCAAAGCCAGCCGCCAATAACTCGCGACCGAGCGCCGTGTAATCGAGCGGTGCGTGCACGGCATCGCGCGCCGCCGCGTGCGCAAGTCCGAAGCGCAGCACCTCGTTCGTTGGCAGGCTGCTCCCCACCCGGCCGAGCGCGATCCGCGCCGAGGTGAATTGCTTGAGTTCAGCCCACGGATTGGCTTCGATGGCGACCGGCACTGGCGGCTTGGGGGTCATGCGTTCTGTGTCATATCGCTGAGCGCACGCAGTAAGCCATGCTGCGTCGGTAAGGCGCGCAATTTGCCGCCCGCAGTCACTTGCCTGTGTTCAAGCCAAGCTTCGAACTCGGGGGCGTGCTTGAGTCCGAGCACGGTCCGCAGATACAGCGCATCATGAAACGAGGTGCTCTGATAATTAAGCATGATGTCGTCCGCACCGGGAATGCCCATGATGTAAGTAACACCCGCTGCCCCCAACAGGGTAAGCAGATTGTCCATGTCATCCTGATCGGCTTCGGCGTGATTGGTGTAACAGACATCGCAACCCAGCGGCACGCCCATCAACTTGCCGCAAAAATGATCCTCAAGCCCGGCGCGGATGATTTGCTTTCCATCGTACAAATATTCGGGACCAATGAAGCCGACCACGGTATTCACCAACAACGGTTTGAATTCGCGCGCGACCGCGTAGGCGCGTGCTTCGCAGGTTTGCTGATCGATCCCAAAATTCGCGTTCGCCGACAACGCACTGCCCTGCCCGGTTTCGAAGTACATGACGTTATCGCCCACCGTGCCACGCCCGAGCGACAGCGCGGCGTCGCGCGCTTCGGCTAGTAGTTTCAACGTGACACCGAAACTCGCATTGGCGGCTTCGGTGCCGGCAATCGACTGGAACACGAGATCGATCGGCGCGCCACGTTCGATAGCTTGAATTTGGTTAGTGACATGCGTGAGCACGCAGGACTGCGTCGGCACGTTAAAGCGCTGAATGACGTCATCGACCATGCGCCACAACCCCATCAAGACCGGCAAGCTATCGCTGGCGGGATTGATCCCGATCACCGCGTCTCCACTACCATACAAAAGGCCATCTAGAATCACCGCCGCAATGCCTTTGACATCATCGGTCGGATGATTTGGCTGTAAGCGCACCGCCAAACGACCGGGTAGCCCGAGGGTGTTTCGAAAACGCGTGATCACGCGACACTT
>JAYUEZ010000461.1:0-3615 GCA_043738965.1 Gammaproteobacteria bacterium | reverse complement strand
AATTGCGTCGTGTGAAATTCAAGAAAACCCAAGAACAGCCGCCACCCAGTGACCTAAACCAGCAATTAGTTTGCGGAGTCGCCGTTGAAACTATTTCGCCGCGTCTGCCACGCGGCAACCCTGTGCTTCCTCGGGATAGTAAGCGACGCCCACGCGGCGCCGCCGGATGTGCGAGTTTTGATCGACACGTCGGGCAGCATGCGCCAAAACGATCCCGCCAATTTACGCGCGTCGGCGCTGCGCCTGCTGACTGAATTATTGCCGAGTGGCGCCACCGCCGGCGTGTGGTTGTTCGACACCGACACGACCCAGCTAGTGGCCCCCAGTACGGTCGACAAACCCTGGAAAGCCAGCGCACGCGCCGCCGCGGGCAAAGTTAATTCGCGTGGACTCTTTACCAACATCGAAGCCGCGCTGACGGCCGCCACCGCGAACTGGACTGAACCGAACGCCGCGAAGGGCTCGCGTCAAGTGATCCTGCTCACCGATGGCATGGTCGATGTGGGCAAAGATCCCGCTGACAACGCGGCGTCGCGAGCGCGGATCCTGAACGAGGCGCTGCCGCGATTGAAAACCCTCGGCGCGACCATTAACACCATCGCGTTATCCGAACACGCCGATCGGGCCTTGCTCGAGACACTCGCCAAAACCACCGAAGGTTGGTCCGCCCAGACGCAGGACGCCGCGGCCCTGCAACGCATTTTTCTGCATATGTTCGAACAAGCCGCGCCACCCACTGGCGTGCCGCTGCAGGGCAATCATTTTTCGGTTGACACCAGCGTGCAGGAATTAACGCTGCTGGTGTTCGCCAAATCGGGCGCACCGCCCTTACAGATCACCCGGCCCGATAAGGGCGCCTTCATCCGCGAAACCGTAGGTCAAGACGTGGCATGGCAACACGAGGAGGGCTACGACCTGGTCACCATTAGCCAACCCGCCGCGGGCGACTGGAGCTTTAACGCCGCGGCCGATCCGGACAACCGCGCGCTCATCGTGACCGATCTCGAACTCGCGCTCGATCCACCGCCGACCAATGTGGTGCCCGGCGAACCGCTCTCGGTCGCTGCGCGGCTGACGAATAAAGGGACACCCATCCAAAACGTCGATTTTCTGAAACTCATCAAAACCAACGTCGCGACTAGTAGTAGTCAGGGCGTGGGTAACGTATCGACGCTAAGCTTGGACTCGGCCAGTGTCACATTTGGGGGCGCCGTCGACACCGCGCTCCCACCCGGCGACTATCAACTGTTGGTGCGCGCCGATGGTGGCACGTTTCAACGCGAGCAACGCCGACAAATCAAAATCAATGGACCGCCCTTCACGTTTACCGCGGAAACCGCGCGCGGCGACGACGGCGCTCGCGTCATCCATCTCACCGTGACCGCCGACGCAAACGCGATCGATCCCACGTCATTCTCCGGTTTGCTTGAACTCACCATGCCGGGGAAACCGCCCCAAGTGATCGAAATGCCGGGCCTGGAGAACAATGAAATCACCCTGGAACTCGGTGCCGAATTCGCTGGCGACTACACGCTACAACCGTGGGTTTTCGCGGCGACCCAAGCCGGTCGCGCGGTCAGGCTAAAGCCCGATCCTCTCCTGGTGTCCTATGGCGCTGGTCGCAAAGTGGCTAAATCGACAGCCACTAAACCCGCAGCCATCAAACCAGCGCCACACCCACCGTTGCCTAGCATCAATTGGGTTCAGGCCGGCTTCATCGTTGGCGCCGGCAATCTAAGTCTGGGTTCGGTGTTGGGTGGACTGTGGTACGCGCTACGCCGGCGCCGCCTGCCACCGAAAGGAGTGTCGCTGTAATGCCGACCACCGCACTTGAACTCGGTCTACTCGTGCTAACCATCGAGTTCGCTCTGGTCGCTATCGCGATCGGTGGATTGGCTTTACGCGGCGGCCAACGCACCCACGCAGTACAAGTCACGGCTGCCGCCAGTCTCGTGACTAAAGTGGAGGCCACCGAAGCCGCACGCCGCGAAGCGCTATCCGCGATATTTTGTGATACCTATAATTTCGAGGCAGCTGAAGCCGAGCGCGTGGTGACCGACTTCATCGAACGCGAGCGCGCGTTTTACAACGCGATGATCGGCGTCCATCTCGGCCGCGGCGGCAAATCGCTGGATGAGGTCCCCGCTGAACTGACCAAGGTAATCGCACCATGGCTGCGGTTAACGCCGAAAAACATGATCAACGCCGATACCGTGCAAGCCTTGGAGAACGCCAACTCCATGTTGAATCAAGAGCTCGCCAGCACCAAGCGTGTACTCGATGAACTGATGGATGAATACAACGCAGCGTTTCATAAAGAACAGCAGCGGCACCCCACGGCGGCTCACGCCGAACCGGACGCCGTGGACGAGAGTCATGATCTGCTAAGTATCGACGACTCAGTGCGGCCCGAAACCGTTGCACCGCAGGCGACACACCGCCCAGAACCGCACGACACGTCACCGCCAGCAAACACCGTCGAGAACTCGAATGAAGAGATTATCGCGCTCGATCTCGATCTCCCGGATTCCAACCTGCCCCATTCCGAGCAACTGACCCCGAATGATCTCGATTTGCTGATGGGAAACCTTGAATCAGCCTACAAACCCGAATCCGCCGCGGCCTAGTTTCGAGCCGCCGTCCCGTGAAGATTGAACAACGACTGCATTCAACGTCGCGTGGCGAGTATCTCGCTGAGGCCTTCGGCCATCTAGACCTTTTCCAGCATATCGATTTCGGCTCAATCGCCGACCTCATTTCGCAATGCGAGTTAGTCCACGTCACCCCGCAGACCACGTTGCTCGCCGAAGGCTTATCGAACCGCGCGATCTATCAAATTGTCAGTGGTCGCGTCGAGGTCAAGTTACACCGCACTGACGACGGCCCGCGACTAATCCTTGAAAGCGGCGCCTGCGTCGGCGAGTTGTCGATTCTGAGTCAGCATCCGGTGTCGGCCGATGTGGTCGCCCTCGAACAAACGCGGCTATTGATGATTAACGAGGAAACGCTGTGGGCACTGGTCCAAGGCTGCCATCAATTCGCATGCAATCTGCTCGAGGTCATGGCCGGCCGCTTGCGCGATTCCAACGCGCGCCTGCGCCGCAGCGTACACGCCGAGCAGCAAGCGCTGCACGCGGCGCGGATCGATGCCTTAACCGGACTCTACAATCGACGCTGGTTGGATGAAGTCCTGCCAAGTGAACTTGAGCGCTGTGTAACCGGCGAATTGCCGCTCAGTTTGATCTTGATCGACATCGATTGTTTCAAGGATTTGAATGATCAGCATGGCCATTTAGTCGGCGATGAAGTGTTACGCATTGTCGGACTACGTCTCGCGAACGCCGTGCGTGAAATTGGCATGGCGGTACGCTTCGGCGGCGAGGAATTCGCGATGGTGTTGCCCGGACTCGATTTGCCGGGCGCGGCCGCCGCCGCCGAAGCCTGTCGCGAGCTTTACGCCACCAGCCGTCTCGCGACCAGCGCGGGGCCGTTGAGCATCACGGTGTCGGCCGGCGTTAGCACCGCGCGAGGCGGCGCCACGGCCCACGCCCTACTCACGCAAGCCGACCAGGCGCTGTATCTCGCCAAGCACCAGGGGCGGAACCAAGTATGCTG
>JAYUEZ010000460.1:0-3615 GCA_043738965.1 Gammaproteobacteria bacterium | reverse complement strand
TTGCGACTTGAGATTACAACCGTCGCGCCGTGGCGCGACATTTCCTCGGCAATCGCGCGGCCGATGCCCTTGCTCGAACCCGTGATCAAGGCGGTTTTGCCGGCCAAGTCAAATAAATTACTGGTCATGGCGAGCTATAAATTCGGCGCGTTAAAAGTATCGCATTGCTTCATATCGCCGCTCTCGATACCGCGCTTGAACCAGCGCACGCGCTGTTCGGAAGCGCCATGCGTGAAGGATTCCGGCACGGCATAGCCTTGGGCTTGTTTCTGCAAACGATCATCGCCAATGGCGGTAGCGGCGGCGAGCGCTTGCTCGATTTCGCCCGGTTCGAGGATGTGTTTCATCGCGTCCGCGCGCTGGCCCCAAACCCCGGCATAACAATCGGCTTGGAGTTCCATGCGTACCGACAGCGCATTGGCTTCGGCGCGATCGCCGCCCGCCTGGGCCGCGTGCACTTTGTCGGCGGTGCCGAGCAGATTTTGGACGTGATGGCCGACTTCATGCGCGATGACATACGCTTCAGCGAATTCGCCCGGGGCGTGGAAGCGTTCTTGGAGTTCACGATAAAATGCCAAATCGATATAAACCTTTTGATCACCCGGACAGTAGAACGGACCCATCGCGGTTTGCCCGGTGCCACACGCGGTCGGTGTCTCGCCGGTGAACAGCACCAGTTTGGGTTCGGTATAGGTGGCGCCATTGGCTTGGAAAATCGTGCGCCACGTGTCCTCGGTATCGGCCAATATTTTTGATACGAAATGCGCCTCGGTATCATTTGCCGGTGGTGCATGGGCCGGACCTTCGACGGCCGAGGTTCCGCCACCGCCGCCGGACAGAATGCTGAGCACCGTACTCGGGCTCACCCCCAGAAAATAACTCGCGGCCAGCGCGATGACGATTGAGCCAATGCCCACATGTCGCGGACCAATACCGCCACCGCCGCTATATCCTTCGCCTCGGCGATCTTCGACGTTCTGGCTCTCGCGTTCGTCTTCTAAGCGCATCGGCGTGCCCTCTAGATTTGTCTTATAACGGGATCGTACGCGAAAACGCTGAACCACGGGCCAGTGTTGGCGCCAGGCGACGACTGGGACGCGAAGTGCGTGTCGGCGTCCCGCCGTATACTGCATGCCAGCGTTCATTCCAGGAGCCGCTCGCGTGCCACTGACTTCGCCCTTGCTCGACGCCGCCGTGGCGCTACGGCCGCTCTTGCGGCGCGACGCCGCCACTATCGAAGCCACGCGCCGGCTAAGCCTCGAGGTGCTAAACGCGTTGTACGGCATGGATGCCTTTCATCTGCAACTCTCGGCGGATTACGGTGGCTTGGCGGCGGATCCACTGACGCATTTGCGAGTGATTGAGGAACTCTCTCGCGGCGACGCGTCGAGTGGCTGGTGCGCAATGGTAGGCTCGGAATCGAGTGCGTGTATTAACGCTTTTCTCGAACCGGAGATTGTTAGCCACATGGTGGCGGGAACACCACGACCGGTCATTGCGCTAACCGCAGTCGGCATGGGACGCGCAATAGAAACCAGCGGCGGTTACCGCGTGAGCGGACGTTGGCGCTTTACCAGTGGCTGTCGGCATGCGACCTGGCTCGGTGGATTGTGCACGGTGTATGCCGGCGAATCGCCGCGCTTGCGTGACAACGGCGCGCCGCTCCTCCGGCTGCTGTTCGCGCGGTCCAGCGAAGCCGAACTGCACGATACGTGGCACACCAGCGGCTTGCAGGGGACGGCGAGCGACGATTTTCAATTGACTGAAATCTTTGTGCCGGTCGAGCGGGCGGTCGATCTCTTCGGTGTGCCACGCCATGACGCGGCGGTGTGGCGTTTGCCCGTGGGCCTGCGCTTTGGATTAAGCAAGGCCGCCGCCGCGTGCGGTATCGCGCGCAGTGCGATGGATGCGGTGCTGCCGCTGCTGGAACGGGTACCGTTTGCTGGCGCGCGCGCGGCTCGCGAGGAACCGCGAGTTCATGTCGCGTTAGCGCAAGCGGAAGCGGCCCTCGAAGGCGGGCGTGCCTATCTTTATCAAAGTGTGCAGGACGCCTGGGACACCGTTAGTCGTGGCGCGTCGTTTGATCTTACCGCGGTTGCGCGGGCGCGGCTTGCCGTGGTGTTCGCCGCGCAGCGCGCGCTCGAAGCGGTGAATCTAATTCAGGAAATCGGTGGCTCGGCTTCGATTTTCGAACCCACGCTAGATCGTGCCATACGCGATCTCTCCGTTGCCCGGCATCACGTGCAATTGCAATCGCACATTGTTGAGGACGTCGGCCGCGTACTGCTCGGCATGACGCCACGGAATCCGATGTTTTAGAACTATTCCCACCCTTGCGGTCGGCGGCTGATATTTAATTCGCGATGATGTCGGCAATTGATTCAAAATGAGCTGCAAGCTGTGTTAAATGATTGCACGCCAAACTCGAAGCGAGGTCACTATGAATCCAGGACGCTACCCTACTTCCGCCGCGACAACCGCACGCGCCACCCCGGGATGGAGCTTAGGCACGGCGTTGGCGCCCAGTGCCTTGTTCGGCGCCAACGGCATGAGAATCGGACCCGATGGCCAGCTCTATGTGGCGCAAGCCTTCGGCAGTCAAATCAGCGCACTAAATCCCGAGACGGGTGCGGCGCGCACCATCGTGCCCGTCGGCAGCGCGGTGGTGGCGCCGGACGATCTTGCGTTTGATACGCATGGCGTGCTGTACATCACTGAAGTCATGAGCGAGCGGGTCAGCGCACGCATGCCGGACGGCACGCTGCGTGTGATCGCGGATAACGTGCCCGTCGCCAATGGCATCACGACGCATGGCGATCGTATTTTTATGGATGAGTTTCGCGTGGGCGGTCGTGTGCTGGAGCTTTTTGCGGATGGCCGCGCGCCGCGCGTGATCGCCGAGAATCTCACATTACCCAACGCGCTCGCGATGGGTCCCGATGGCAATCTGTATTTTCCGCAGGTGGCGAACGGTGAGATTTGGCGCGTGGCGGCGGAGGGCGGTGTGCCCGAGCGCGTGATCGCAGGACTCGCGCTGCCGACTGCCGCGAAGTTCAGTCCACGCGGCGAGCTTTACACCGTTGAGGCGGCCTCGGGTGAGATCACCCGCATTGATCTTCAAACTCGAACTAAGACCACGATCGCTAAAGTGCGACCTGGCATCGACAACTTCGCGTTTGCCGCCGATGGGCGACTCTTCGTCTCGCACTTCATCGATGGCGGCGTGGCTGAGATCGAGGCCACCGGCCGCGAGCGGATCTTGGTTGCCGCCGGCTTGCTCGGACCCTTTGGTCTTGCCACCGGCGCCGATGGCACGTTGTATATCGCTGACGGCATGAGTCTCGCGATACGTAAACCCGATGGGTGTTTGGCGGCGCGTCCGGCCTTGCTAGTGAATCATGATTTTCCGGGCTTCGCGCGCGGCGTTGCCGTGGATGCGACTGGAGCGTGCTATCTGACGACCAGCGCTGGCACAGTGGCGCGTTATCTTGCTGGGCAGGAAACCAAGGCGCTTGCGACATCGCTTAATCTCGCCACTGGAATTGCGCTTGCGGCTGACGGTAGCGTCATCGTGTGTGAGACCGGTGCCGGCCGCGTGTTAAAAATTTCGATGGA
>JAYUEZ010000459.1:0-3625 GCA_043738965.1 Gammaproteobacteria bacterium | reverse complement strand
GCCCGTATTCGCGCGACAGACACGCGCCGTGCGCGAGCAGACCACCGGTCTCGAGCACGAGACCGCTGATGATCGAGAATACCGGTGCCCAGCCCGGGTCAGTACTGTTAGTGACGAGGATATCGCCCTTGTGCACGCGCCCGATATCGGTGAGGTTCGGCACGATGCGCGCGACACCCGTGGCGCGTCCAACCGCCGTGCCGAGCCCACGCAGCCCTTCACCCTCGGTACGATTCCCGGCTAACGCCTCGGTACGCGCTTTCATCTCCATCACGTTGCCACCAACAAGATACGGTGGTGTGTGCTCTTCGCGCCGGTTGCGGCGGTGGAACACGCGCTTGCGCGCCGCGATCTTCGCCGCCGTGAGCGGCCGCGAAGCACGTCCTTCTAGCAAGTCGTAAAGCTCTTGCTGCGCGAGGAAGAAAAAATCATCGTCCTCGTGAAAAAGGCCACGCTCGTGCATCCGCCGGCCGAGCTCTGCGAATACCTTCTTGGTCTGATAGGTGATGCGATCGTAATAGTGCCGTTCGTCGTCGCGCTGGATCATGAACTTGTGAACGTAGCGAAGCAGCGCTTTAAACAGTTTAACTTTTACGCCACCGAACGGCTTCTTGCGGATGTTCGCGAGCACTTCCTCCGTCGCTGCCTCGCGGTTAGCGATCAAACGTCGCTCCGTCTGCTCTGGCGTGGTTGACTCGTCACCCGCAAGGTAGGCGCGGAGCATTCGGTAATCGATCGCGCGATCCTCGATCCGGCGCGTGTAGTAAATATCCCGATCCTGGTGGCCGCGATGCCCGTGCTCGGTTAAGAAAATTTGGTACTGATCGAGAAACGCGCGTCCTTCCTCCGAGTTCGGCAGCTCGTCGAAGAACGCCGGCCCGGCTATCGCATGGAATAGCGCCGACAACGTTGGCGAGCGCCGAATGTGATTGGCCAAATGCCACTGCGCGCGACTCTCCTGAACCATCAAGGTGTTCGGCATGCCGCTGATCAAATCCTGGTAGGCTGCGGGATTCGTGCCGTCGTACCATTTTTGAAGTGCGACCGCGAGCGTGCCCAACGCGCCGACTGCCCAGAAGTTGAACCCGGCCCACAGGGTCAACACCCACTCGTCTGCGATGGCCCTCGTCTTATCGATCTGCGCCGCGAGTTCAGTGTCGGATAGCATGCGCAACGCCGCCGGCGTCGGGCCGTTCGCCTCATCCACGCGATGCTTGAGATAATGATAGACGCCGCCAGGTTTATCCGACAGCCAGTGGAACACGCCGGTCTTCGGCTCCAACCAATGCAGACGCACCATCATGCGTGCGAACTTGAACAGGTTGAACCGCGCCTGGCGCAGGTCGTCATCCCAGGTATGCGGCACGTAGTCGCAGTTCCGCAGGCGTGACGGGAGTGAGAGGACGTTCCACTCGCGCTCGACGTCGCAGTTAAAATACGCCGTCGCACGCCGGTACTTAAAGATGAGTCGACCTGAAAGCTGCGGGAAGCCGTAGATCTTGTTCGTGTGGTCGTGCACGCGTTGGAACTCTCCGCCGACGCGCACCGAGTAGTACAGCGGGGTCACGCCACCCGTGAGGAAATCATCCGCCCAGGTACTGGTCCACACCGTCGAATCGTCGTGGTAGGCCGGGATCGTGTTGTTGATGTCCTCATCCCAGGTGAACTCGACGCCGGTAACGCGTCGCGACTGAAGCAAATAGCACCGATCGCCCGCGAATGCCCACTCGATGTCCTGTGGGAGACTGTCGTAGTAAGCCATTACGCGTCGCCCGAGATCGGCCAGTGCGCTCACCGCGTTGTCCGCAAGCGAGAATTTTGCTTGCAACTCGGCGGCCACGAATTGGCGAACCGTGCCCGGGCCGAGCGGGTTCTTCACGATCTGCACTTCCTTGGTCCCGAGGGTCCGCGCCTTGATCTTGAGCGTCGCGCGATCGATCACGAACTCGTCCGGCGTCAGGATCCCGGAGACGATCCCTTCCCCGAGCCCCCAGCTCGCGTTGATGACGAACTCGTCGGTGCGCAGGTTCAGCGGGTTCGCCGTGAACATCACACCCGAGACTTCAGACGGGATCATCTGCTGCACGATGACTGCCAGCAGCGCGTCTTCGTGCGCAAAACCTTTGTCGTGTCGATAGTGGATGGCGCGCGTCGTCCACAGTGAAGCCCAGCAGCGCCGTACCGCGACTAACACCGCGTCATCGCCTTCGATGTCGAGAAAAGTATCGTGCAGACCGGCGAATGATGCCTCGGCGAGATCCTCCGCCGTGCCTGACGAGCGCACTGCCACTAACGCGCGTGTTGCCGCATGCGCATCACCGCCCATTGCGCGGTACGCCTCGGTGATCGCGGCGGCAATTTCGGCAGGCAACGCGGACTCGACGATGAGTGACCGAATTTGCGCCGAGTGTTCCTCGAGATGTTCGGCATGATGGTAATCGGCTGCCGCAAGAAGCGCCGCCACCTTATCCTTCAACCCCGTCATGAACGCGGCATAGGCCGCCGTCGAGATCGAAAATCCAGCAGGCACCGGAAAGCCAGCCTTAGTCAGCCGCCCGAGACTCGTGGCCTTACCGCCGACCAACGCATGCTGATCCGACAATGCATCACTGAAATGGATAACGTAGCGACCCACGCTCATTTCACCCTCCCCCGATCCCGGTAGCGCTCCCCACGGCGGATTTGATCATCGTACAGAAGATGTCGACACCTCTCATAGCCCGCAAACTGACGTTACCACACCCGCCCCTTTGAATCTCCAGCCCTGCCAGTTGCGTGCCGCGTGTTCGACATGGCAGGCATGCGCTGGGACTGGATCAATCATCGCGGTCGCGCGCGAGTTCAACGTCGGATCGATCGAAGTCACGCCGCAATCGCTGCACTTAGGCCCAGAAGAAGCGACCATGCTCGCTGCGAGATTGCGCTCGCCGAGGGCCTGCGCACGATGTTTCTGATCGGGATCTGAACAACACGGAAGACGACGCCGTGGGTGAGATCATTGCGCGACAAGCGCGTGCTCTCGCTCGAAGAAGCGCATTGGCGATTGTCATACGTGGCGGCCATTGGTCTCGAAGGGATTGGCGCCTTGCAGGTCGGCATGCCGGCGGTTGATTCAGAAAGCGAAAGGATATCGCGCGATCATCGTCAACGGCGTGCCCACCTTCGAGTACGACGAGGGTACGGGCAAGCTGCCGGGGCGCGTGTTGCGGACCAGCGCGTATCAACCAGCGGATTAGGGGTTAGGGAATCTCTGCAAAAAGCAGAGATTCCTGCGGCACACGGACGTGCCGCCATTTTCGATGGTCGTCGACCATTGAAAATGAAGGAAAACAAAAATCACACTTTTTGCTTTCCGTACTCTGAAAAATCCAGGAAGGACTTTTTCAGAGTTTCCTTAATGAATTTCGACCCGATGGTCCGATCACCACGATCATCGACGCTGATCCTCTGAATGCCGCGACTTGGCGGCAGCGGTTTACATGAGCGCCGTCAGGCGCCAGCTGCCGGCATTGCGTTCAAACGCCAAGGGCAGGGCGTTGGCCGTCAGTTCGACAGAGAGATCAATGTCCAGCGCCCCGCACAGCACGCGCAGCACACCGCCGTGGCTTACCAGCAGCGGGATCAG
>JAYUEZ010000458.1:0-3631 GCA_043738965.1 Gammaproteobacteria bacterium | reverse complement strand
CGCGGATGTAATTGCCTAAGTATTTGTCCGGAGCCCACAGGATTTTCTTACCCTGCGCTTGGAGATGCTGTACGACGTCCACCGCACTGCCGGAAGTCACCATCCAATCGGCGCGGGCTTTGACGGCCGCGCTGGTGTTGGCATAGACCACCACCGTGCGCTCGGGGTGTTGATCACAAAACGCGCTAAATTCGGCAGCCGGGCAGCCCAAATCGAGCGAGCATTCGGCCGCCAGGTCGGGCATCAACACGCGCTTTTCGGGACTCAATATCTTCGCGGTCTCGCCCATGAAACGTACGCCAGCCACCACCAAGGTGCGCGCCGGATGCTCGAATCCGAAGCGCGCCATGTCGAGCGAATCGGACACATGGCCGCCAGTTTCGTCGGCTAGGGATTGCAGCGCTGAGTCGGTGTAGTAATGCGCGACCAGCACCGCGTCTTCGCGCTTCAGCAGCGCTTTGATTTCGGTTCTTAAAGCCGCGCGCTCGGTCGGGTCGAGACGTTCGACGACGGTAGGCGGCACTACAAACGGTGGCGCCTTGAAATGGATAGTCTGAATTGAATCGCTGACGGCAGACATGATTTGAGACTCCGCTCGCTGTGTGCGCTTTATCGCACGGACCGTCCGGATTATCGAGCAGCGCTCACGTCGCGGCCGCAGGCTCGCTCCGCCGCAGGCGCACTCCGAGCTCCCGCAGCTGGAGTTCGCCAACGGCCGTCGGTGCGGCAGTCAACGGACAAGAGGCGGTTTGCGTCTTCGGGAAGGCAATCACTTCACGGATCGATCGCTCACCCGCCAGCAGCATGACCAAGCGGTCCAAACCAAAGGCAATGCCGCCATGCGGCGGGCAGCCGTATTGCAGGGCGTCGAGCAGAAAGCCAAATTTTTCGCGTGCTTCCTCGGCTTCGATGCCCAGCAACGAAAACACGGCTTGTTGCATTTCTGGGCGATGGATACGAATTGAGCCGCCGCCAATTTCCGAGCCGTTCAAGACCAGATCGTAGGCGCGCGACAACGCCGTTCCCGGATTCTGCGCGACTGCGTCCGCTGCCGCATGTGGCGCGGTGAACGGATGATGCAAAGCCTGCCAGCGTTTAGATTCGACATCCCATTCAAACATGGGGAAGTCGGTAACCCACAGCGGTCGCCAGACGTCGGCGACCAAATTGAGATCCGCCGCGACCTTATCGCGCAGCGCACCGAGCGCGGCATTGACCACCTTGACATTGTCTGCGCCGAAAAAGATCACATCGCCTGTCGCCGCGCCGGTGCGTTGCAGGATCGCGTTGAGCGTTGCGTCCGGCAAGAATTTTAAAATCGGCGATTGCAAGCCATCGCGCCCAGCGGCAAGGTCGTTGACCTTGATATAAGCCAGGCCCTTCGCGCCGTAAATCGCGACGAATTCCACGTAGTCATCGAGTTGCTTGCGCGACAGCGCGCCGCCGCCGGGCGCACGCAGCGCGGCGATGCGTGCGGCGGGATCCTTGGCCGCACTCGCAAAGACCTTGAACTCCACGTCCTGCATGAGGTCAGCGAGTTCGACCAGTTCCAGTGGATTGCGCAGATCAGGCCGGTCGCTACCGTAACGCTGCATCGCATCCTGATAAGTCATGCGCGGGAACGGCGCGTCCAAGGTGACGCCCATCACTTCCTTGAACAGTTCGCGAATCATCCGTTCCATCAGCCCGCATACTGCCTGCTCATCGACAAAGGACATTTCGATATCGAGCTGCGTGAATTCGGGCTGACGATCGGCGCGCAGATCCTCGTCGCGAAAACATCGTACGATTTGATAATAGCGATCGAACCCCGACATCATCAGCAGCTGTTTGAACAGTTGTGGCGACTGCGGCAACGCGAAGAACCGCCCGGGATGCGTGCGACTCGGCACCAGGTAATCGCGCGCGCCTTCCGGCGTGGCCTTGGTCAGCATCGGCGTTTCGATGTCGAGAAAACCCTCGGCATCGAGAAAACGTCGCAAGTAACGGGCGACCTTCGCGCGTAGCATGAGGTTGTTCTGCATCCGCGCGGTGCGGAGATCGATGTAGCGGAAACGCAGGCGCGTTTCTTCTTGTACGTTGGGATCATCGATCTGAAACGGCGGCGGATGCGCGGTATTGAGGACTTCCAGGTCGCTCACCAGGAGCTCGATCGCACCCGTCGCTAGATTTGAATTCACTGTCCCCGCCGGCCGCGGCCGAACTTTACCGGTCGCTTTCAGGACGAATTCCCCGCGCACTGCCTCAGCGGTGCGAAAGGCCGCCGGCGTGTCCGGATCAATGACTACCTGCACCACGCCTTCGCGATCGCGCAGATCGATAAAGATCACGCCCCCATGGTCACGCCGATGATGCACCCAGCCACAGACCGTTACTGTCTGG
The DNA here is from genome assembly GCA_043738965.1 of Gammaproteobacteria bacterium. Classification (GTDB taxonomy): domain Bacteria; phylum Pseudomonadota; class Gammaproteobacteria; genus CAIKBL01. The sequence goes on along the minus strand of JAYUEZ010000458.1, from coordinate 1,249 downwards.
CCGACCAGCGATTCGACAACGTGGCCGCAATAATGGGTGCGCATGACAGGAACTCTTAGTAATAAGGATGAAATCAGGAGCTTGCCGGCAAGGCAGGCCGTGTAAAAACTATTGCGCTCGCTCGTGACGTTTTTTCACGGCCTGAAGGGCCGGAATCATACGGATTGCGGCCAAATGCCGCAACGCCGCATGCGCGGCTCGCTGCCAAGCCTCGTGCGGACAGAACACGCGGCCGACTCAGGTATCAGGGCTACTCGCGGCCGGTTTCGATTCGGTTTTAGGTTCGCTCTTGGTCTCGGTCTTCGTGTCGGATTGGGAGTCGGACTTGGTCTCAGATTTGGTGTCGGACTTCGTGTCGGGTTTAGTCTCCGACTTAGACTCGCCGGTGGTTTCCGTTTTGGCGGGCGCATCGTCTTCGGTTTTCTTCGCCGCCTTCCCCTTATCGCGAAAATCGGTCACATACCAGCCAGTTCCTTTAAGGGCAAAACCTACCGCCTGGATCTGTTTAACTAAGGTTGGGGCCTGACAATCCGGACAATCTTTGAGTGCATCTTCGCTCATGCGTTGGACCACTTCGAGCTGGTGTCCGCACGACGAGCATTTATAGGAATACGTTGGCATAGGGTCCTCAGGGCTGAATCAGCCCGGGGCAAGATAGGGGCTTAGCTAAATTTTTCAAGGGGCGCGATCCTTCAAGCGCGATACCAAGCGGCCCTTTTGCTTGTGCCAGTACGCCCGCGTGGCTATCATCCGCGCCTCTTTTTGCCTGCCTAGCGCCGTTAGCTCAGCTGGTAGAGCAGCGGACTTTTAATCCGTTGGTCGTAGGTTCGAACCCTACACGGCGCACCATAGAATCAAAATGTTACGAAGTCCGCCGGCGGTGACACTGGTACATGCGAATCGCATGTAGGTCCCGTGTAGGGAATTTCGGACAATTTATCGTTCGGAAGTATTCGTAATATCGCTGCCCCTTGGCGGGCTGATGTGGTTCATACCCGCGCGTGCGGGGAACGCATCCAGCGATCTCACCATTTTGGTTAACTGCGGAGCAGTTGAAATTCGTGCCAACTCAACGTGTTGTCCAGGCGCTCAAGATTCAACTGCCGTTTTTAGGTTCATCGATGAAGGGCGATGCACCGAACAAGTTTGATTTCGTGATGAATGCACGAGTTTCAATCCACGCCCTTCATCGATGAAGGGCGATGCGGAAGAAGGCGTAGAGGTATCACGGGTATCTGCTGTTTCAATC
>JAYUEZ010000457.1:0-3637 GCA_043738965.1 Gammaproteobacteria bacterium | reverse complement strand
TAGCCGCTGACTTCAACCCCGCGCCAGAACGCGACATAGCCCTCGATATTCTTCGCCGCGTCCTTGGTCGCCGGATAAAACCAGCACGCATCGCGATTGACCTTGCCGTCCACCACGACGTCGTAATAGCTGGCCGTGCCCTTCCACCCACACACCGTGTGCGTGTCGCTGGCCTGGACATAGGCGCGATTTAAAGTGTCGGGTGGAAAATAAATATTGCCTTCGACCGTTTCAAATACCGCTGACTCGGCGATGACCGCGCCGTTCCACATTGCTTTTGCCATGATGTCCTCCGCGTCGCTATCGAATGGATAAATTGTTACTTAACTTCGCGCACGATGTCGGTTAGCGCGCGCCGCTCTTGAGCCGGAATCACCGCCGCGTAACCATACCAAAATAGCCCCACCGTGAATTCGGTCGGCGGTGCGCCAATCAGGGTCATAAAGCGCGGATCGCGGGTGACTTTGCCGGTGCCCCATTTCATGCCCACGCCGCGCGCCCACAGGGCCAGCATCAAATTCTGAATGGCGCAGCAACACGCCGCGTAATCTTCGCGCTCCCGGTTCGCGTCCTCGCTGATGGCACACGTCACCGCCAACCAGCCGGGCATCGCGCGCCAGCGCTGCAATTTGCTGGCCGCTGCTTGGTCTCCACTTTTCTGGCGCACCAGTTCGGCGTTTAATTCCGCGATCCGCGTCCCACCGTCGGCGCTGATTAGGTAAAATCGCCAGGGTTCGGTATGGTGATGATTGGGTGCCCATCGTGCCTGCTCGATCGCTTCGCGCACGGTCTCGGGCGCTGGCACTTCCGGCGTAAATTCATGGATGGTGCGTCGACTCTGGATTACGCTGTCGACGGCTGCAATCTCGGCTCGAGTAAGTTTCGGGATCATCGGAGCTGCTCAGTTTATTGCTATCTGGACGATACATTGGCATTGCGCGTCGGCGGCACGCTAGAGAGAATTATGCACGGTCTTCCGAGTTCATCATGAAGTATTTTTTACTGATCGCGCTGCTGTTGTCCGACGCACTCAAGGCTGACGAGCTGGCCCAATTGCGCGCGCGTTTCGAACCCGTCTATAACGCAGCCGTGGCCGGCACGGTGGTGTCGGCGACCACGCGGAAGGCCTTCGACAATTATCCGCTCGCCCCGTATCTCGCGTATTACGCGCTGCGCGGGCGCCTGAGTAGTTTGCCGGTCAGCGAAGTTCGTACTTTTCTGGAGGCAAACGCGGACAGTCTGCTGGAGAAACGTCTGCGTACTGAATGGTTGCGCGAAGTGGCGCGTCAGGGTCGATTCGATCTATTCGCGAGCGACTACACTGCGCAAGACGATGTCGAACTGCAGTGTCATGCACTAGCCGGTCAGGTACGGGCCGGGGATATAGCGACGACGGTGACTCCGGGCATCACGTTATGGTCAACGGGAAAACAACTACCCGATGCGTGTAATCCTGTATTCGTCGCGTTGCGCGCCACCGGCGAGTTAACCGATGCGCTGGTGTGGCAACGGATCCTGTTGGCCGCGCGCGGCGGGAATCCAGATCTCGCCTTAGGCATCGCTCGGCGCTATGCGTCAGCGAAGGATCAAGCGTTTGCCCAGCTCCTCGCCAACGTCCACGCGCGACCCGCCACTGTGCTAACGACGGCGGCCTTGCGTTACGACTCACCGCGCGTTCGCACGATAGTCGCGCACGGTATCGCGCGACTGGCGCGGACGAGCGTGAAGCAGGGGGTCGCGGCGTGGGCCACGGCGCGACAGCGTTACAAATTCTCCACCGACGAGGTCGGCAAAGTTCAATACGACTTGGCGCTCGCCAGTGTCGCGACCGATGATCCGAGCGTCCTTACGCGACTCGATGCAGTTCCTGTCGCCGTGCACGACGATCTAATCGAGCGCTATCGCTTACGGGAAGGATTGAAAGCCGGCGCCTGGTCCAAGCTCGCGCAGTGGACGGCTGACGCGCCGCGTGGCGCCACGACGAACACGCTCCGCTGGCGCTATTGGCAGGCGCGCGCCTTGGAAGAGCTGGGCAAATCGGCAGCGGCGACTGCGGCCTTTCACGCACTGGCGACTGAGCGCGATTACTACGGCTTCCTTGCCAGCGATAAGCTGGGCCAACCCTACGCGATGATCCACCGACCGCTTAGCCCAGAGGCGAGCGAACTGGTACGCATCGCAGCGTTACCCGGCATTAAGCGGGCCTACGAATTCTATCGTCTAGGATTGCGCGGCCCGGCGATTGCCGAGTGGCAATACACGCTCGCCAAACTAGAAAAGCCGGCGCTCGAAACCGCGGCTAAACTCGCTTACGACTGGGGTTGGGTCGATCGCACCATCGCGCTACTCGGCCAGATCCAATCCTATGACGATCTCCAACTGCGTTTTCCCATGCTGCACAAGGCGCTGGTGCTACGCTTCGCCAAGCAACGCGAGCTGGCGCCCGCCCTCATCTACAGCATCATTCGCGGCGAAAGCGCGTTCGTCGTCGACGCGCGTTCACCGGTCGGCGCGTTGGGGCTCATGCAGTTAATGCCAGCGACGGGCAGCCTGACCGCGGAGCGCCTAGGAACCCCATTGCGCTCCGCTAGCGAATTGACCACCGTCGAACGCAACATTGCGATCGGCACCGAGTATTTGCGCGAGGTATTACATCAGTTCAATGGCAATTTCACGCTCGCCGCCGCCGCTTACAATGCCGGCCCCAGTCGGGTGCGTCAGTGGTTACCTAAATCGGGTTGTGTCACCGCCGACGTATGGATCGACACGATCCCGTTTGCCGAGACCGAGGCCTATGTTCGCCGCGCGCTGTTCTACGCCGCCATCTATGCCTGGCGACTCGGCCACGCGTTGCCGCTATCGGCGCCGCTGGCCGAGATTTCACAACTAGGTGCGAGCGAGCAATGCCAGCACATCTGACGCTCGCCAGTAAGTTAGTGCGTGGCCGCTACGCTTGGGGCCAGCGCCACGCGCGGCGCTAGCGGCGTGAAGATTTATCAAGTTGGCGGAGCAGTTCGCGATCGTCTGCTAGAGCTGCCAATTGCCGATCGCGATTGGGTCGTGGTCGGCGCCACACCCGCCGAATTGCTGGCGCTGGGTTATCGCCAAGTGGGGCGTGATTTCCCGGTTTTTCTCCATCCAACCACGCACGAAGAATATGCACTCGCACGCACCGAGCGCAAACACGGCAGCGGCCATCACGGTTTTGTATTCGATACCACCACGGTAGTTACGCTCGACGAAGACCTGGCGCGGCGCGATGTCACGATCAACGCCATCGCCGCCGATGCCAACGGCACGCTTATCGATCCGTTCGACGGGCAAGGTGATCTGGCGCGACGAGTACTACGGCATGTGACGGCGGCATTCGTCGAAGATCCCCTCCGCGTATTGCGCGTCGCGCGTTTCGCCGCGCGCTTTAATTTCTCGGTCGCCCCCGAGACCGTCGCCCTGATGACCAGCATGGCGACGAACGGCGAACTCGCGACATTGACTCCCGAGCGGGTATGGAATGAACTGGAGAAGGCCTTGAGTGCGCCCTATCCCGAACGCTTCGTCGAAGTGCTGCGTGAATGTGGCGCGTTACGGGTGTTGTTTCCTGAAATCGATTGCCTCTTTGGTACGCCCGAAGGGCTTA
>JAYUEZ010000456.1:0-25374 GCA_043738965.1 Gammaproteobacteria bacterium | reverse complement strand
TGCGCCGAAACGCCGGATCGCGAAAAATCTGATTCGCGTTCTGCGCGCGGCGCTGACCGGCCGACAGCACGAATGGAAATTCGGGATCGGCAATCGCGTTCGCTGGATCGAGCGTGGCCAGCGCGTCGAGCAATTGCGGGATCGCGAGGCGCACGCGGCGATCGGTGGTTTCTATTAAATCCCACACGTCGTCATCGATGCTAAACGCCGTTCCCGATGGCGACTCGATGATGTGCATGAAGAGTTGCGCGCCGAGTTCGATTGCCGAGGCCGCGGCGCTGACACTAAGCACGGCGCGCACTGCGCCCGGTCGCGTGCGGGCCAGCCGTTGCGCCGACAACCACAACGGCGCGGCCGTGGCAGTGCCGACCGGCAAGGTGGCACCCAACGTGTTATAGAGGATTAGCGGCGCGACAGCCGCACGCGCCGGATGGGCGGCCATGTACTCCTCGAAGGCGCGCGCGAATTGCGCGGGTTCGCCGCGCGCAGCCACGGTTAGCGATTCTAGATCAACCACTGGCGGTAACAGATCCAGGGCGCGTGCCAACCGCGTGTAGATCTCGGGCTCCGGCAGCGTGCCGCCGAGTGGCGCGAGTATCGATCGCCGCACATGAAAATAATTCACGGGATATTCGAAATTAAATAACGTGTACTCGCCTTTCTCGTACTGCGAGGAAGCGGGCAACACGTAATGGGCGAGCGCCGCAGTTTCGGTGAACGCCACATCGACCACGACCAACAGCTCGAGCGCTTGCAAGGCCGTTTGCACGCGCGCGGTATCGGCTACGGTGTTCGCGGGATTGCTGCTATCGACCCACAGCGCGCGCAATCGCTCGGGATGATCGTTTTCGATGGCGTCAGCCAGACTATTGGGTGGCAGCAGGCCCGCGATGATCTCCAGATTGAGCGGCGCATAACGCTGACCGCGACCATTGCCCCACAGCGGTTGCAACCAACCATGCAAGGTATTAGTACCAGGTCGACCGAAGTGTCCGGTCAACAGAAACAACAATTTCTCGAGATACGAATTAAGCGTCGAATTGAGACCTTGTTGGATACCGAGCTCGACTCGCACCACCATGCCGCGCGCGGCCCGGATCATGTCGACTGTCCGTTCGATAAGATCCAGCGATACGTCGGCGGCGGCCGCGTACTCGGCGATGGGCAGTGCGCGCAGCGTGGCCTCAACGGTCTCGAAACCGGTGGTATGCGCGGCGATGAATTCACGATCGAAGGCATTCCGTCGCAGCAACGTGGCAAGGATCGCACCCAGCAGAAAGGCATCCGTGCCTGGCCGCACCGCGAGATGAAGATCAGCATGCTCTGCCGTTTCGGTACGCCGCGGATCAATGACGATGAGCTTGCGCGCGTGATCTTTACGAATGGTGTTCAGATGATGCCGTGCATTCGCAAAGCCATGCGCGAGCCATGGGTTCGCGCCGATCACGAGCAATAGATCGCAATGCTCGATGTCTTCCGCGGTATGGCAGGTCTGCGCGCCGAACAGATGGCCATTGACCCAGAAATCACCGGTCTTCTCCTGCGCCAGTGCATTAAACACGTGGCGCGAGCCGAGACCGCGCATCAGCGCGGTGGCATAGGCGCCACCGGCATGATTGCCCTGACCGCCGCCGCCATAGAGCGCGAGGCTCGCGCCACCCGCGTGGCTGGTTACCTGGCGTAGCCGGGCGGCGATTTCGCTGATCGCGGACTCCCAGCTAATCGCCTCGAAGGTGCCGTCAGCGCGCCGCTTGAGCGGCGTGGTCAGGCGATCGCGATGATGGACATAACTGACGATGCCCTGCGCTTTGTTGCACAGATAGCCGGCCGATTTCGGGTTGTCGGCGTCGCCACGGATCTTCGTGATACGGGCCGCCTGGCCTTCACCGTCAACGGCAACTTCAATGCCGCAATTGACGTAACAAAGGTTGCATGCGGTCTTATGCCAGGTACGGTCGATCATCGGGGGATCCTCAGTCGTCAGCGTGATCGCTGGTCGAAAAATGAATGAGTGCATGGTCGAGTAGTTCGTGTAGAGCGGCAACCTTGGCGGTACCGAGGCGTGCGTTGAACGCGAGCTGCGCGCGCTTCCAGTGTGCCTTGGCTTCAGCACGCTTGGCGCGTCCGGCTGGCGTGATTTCTATGCGTCGGCTACGGGTATCGTGACCAGGACCTTGCTTGGCCCAGCCTTGTTCGATCACGACGCGCAAATTACGCGTCAGGGTTGAAGCATCCATGCCCATGCGCCGCGCGAGTTCGCCCGGCGTGATTGGACCCAGATCGACGAGATGCGAGAGCAGCGAATATTGCGTGGTTTTGATCCTGGCGTTGGCGAGCTCGGCATCGTAATGCCGCGACACCCTGCGCAGCAGCTGCCGCAGCTTGAAGTTCGAACAGCCCTGCGGCTGGTGCGCACTAGCTTTCATTGGATGATTGTAGCTGCATTAATTGCATATGCAACTATAATGACATCAGCACATCGAGGTAAAAATCGTCGCGAGCGCCGCACTCAACGCCTTCCGTGCCGGGGTATGCGTCGGAAGAACGAGTCCACGCCGTCTGTGTAGGTCGGATGAGCGGTAGCGTCATCCGACACTGCGCCGTGACCTTGATGTCGGATGACGCTGCGCTCATCCGACCTACGAGCTCAAACGACATCACCTCTATAGGTGTCTGTGCTAAGTTTATTCGTCCCCGAATTGCGTCAGCGCGAGTCCGAGATTGCGAAAATACCGCGCGGGTTTTTCATCACGACGCACCAAGCCGGCACGTACTAATTTCCCCAACACGCGGTGATTGGCTTCGCACAGGAGCACTCTTACACCGCGCCGTTCGATGCTCTCAACGGTTTCAGCGAGCGCGCGGATCCCGGTGATGTCCATGAATGGCACGTGACCGAGGCGAATAACCATGGCCCGCGGCGAATTCTGCGTCAGCGCCAACGCATGCTCCAAACTATCCACGGCGGCAAAAAACAAGGGGCCTTCGACCGACAACACCAACACATTCTGCGGCGGGCTATGCCAGCCGTCGGCGGCCAGCTCGATTTTCAAACGCTCTCTATCTAGCGGTACGACTTCAACGGCCGCTGCCATACGCCGCAGAAATTGCAGCAACGACAGAATCACCCCCATGTTCACGGCCACAACCAGATCCGTCAGGATGGTTAAGGCGAACGTGATCAGCAGAATAATGACATCCGCCCGCGGCGCGGTCTTCGCCATGCGGACGAATTGTTTGACGTTGCTCATATTCCACGCAACCACGAACAGGATCGCTGCGAGTGCGCAGAGTGGGATCTCAGCCGCGAGCGGCGCGAGAAGTAGCAGAACCAAAATCAAGATCGCGCTATGCGTAACACCCGCCAATGGGCTATTGGCGCCGTTGCGAAAGTTGGTTGCCGTCCGCGCGATGGCGCCGGTGGACGCGATCCCGCCGACCAACGGGGCAAGAAGATTAGCGATCCCTTGCCCGATGAGCTCCTGGTTCGAGTCATGACGGGTGCCCGCCATGCCATCGGCGACCACGGCCGAGAGCAGGGATTCAATCGCCCCTAGCATCGCGATCGTAAAGGCGGACGGCAGCAGCAACACCATTTTTTCAAAACTGATGGGCGGTAGCGCGAGGTGTGGCAGGCCTTGCGGGATCCCGCCGAACGCGCTACCGATCGTAGCCACGTCTGTGAACTGAAAGGTCGTTTGCAGCATGGTCGCGATCACCATGGCGATCAGCGGACCCGGGACGCGCTTAAGACCGGGGGTGCGCGCACCGAAAATAACCAGCAGCAGGCTTGATATCGCCAGGGCCGTCGTCGGTAAATGTAATCGAGGGAATACTTCGAGTAGCCGCCACAGCTGGTCGTAAAAGTGCTCACCCCGAACGTCCGGCAGTCCAAAAAAATACCGCCACTGTCCGACCCAAATGATGACGCCAATGCCAGCCGTGAAGCCCACGATCACGGGATCAGGGATAAACCGGATCACCGCACCGAAGCGCGCGACGCCGAGCAGTATCAGCATGCTGCCCGCCATCAGGGTCGCCAACAACAACCCGTCAACGCCGAATTTCGCCGTGACCCCGGCGAGAATAACCACAAAGGCCCCAGTTGGACCGGCAACTTGAATTCGCGTGCCACCGAACAGCGACACACTTAAGGCCGCGATTATCGCCGTGTAGATCCCCTGTTCGGGTTTCACGCCGGAAGCGATACCGAAGGCCATCGCCAGCGGCAATGCCACCACACCGACGATGAGACCGGCGACGAGATTTTGCGTCCAGTAGCGGCGGGCAAACAGACCCGCCTTGGCAGCTTCAAGAACCGCGATCATTCGGAGCGCAACTTTTCACACCGCCTGTTTGGCGACGACGGGACTCGGGAAGACAGCCAGCGAAGGCTCTTGCTCGAGGTCTTCCTGCTGTTGCATGGCCCACATCGTCGCGTAGATGCTGTCCAACTCGAGCAGTGCGCGATGATTGCCACGTTCAACGATACGCCCGTGTTCCATCACGAGAATTTGATCCGCGTCAATAATGGTTGATAGGCGATGCGCAATCACCAAGGTCGTGCGGTTTTCGGCGATCTCCAGCAATTCCAATTGAATACTTTTCTCGGTGCGTGAATCGAGCGCCGACGTCGCTTCGTCGAAAATCAAGATCGCGGGTGACTTCAGCAGCGTGCGCGCAATCGCGACGCGCTGCTTCTCGCCCCCGGAAAGTTTCAACCCACGCTCGCCGACCTGCGCTTGAAATTTGTCCGGTAAGGACTGGATGAAATCGTAGATATGCGCGGATTTGGCAGCGCTGATAATTTCTTCGTCGCTGGCCGCCGGGCGACCATAGGCAATGTTGTACCACAGGGTGTCGTTGAACAGCACGGTATCCTGCGGCACGATGCCGATGCCTTGTCGCAAGCTCGCCTGCGTGACGTCGCGAAGGTCTTGGCCGTTGATCAGAATTCGCCCGCTCGTCACGTCATAGAACCGGAATAGCAGCCGCGCCAATGTCGATTTACCGGCGCCACTCGTCCCCACTACCGCCACCTTCTTGCCCGCCGGCACCTCAAAACTTAGGTCAAACAGGATCTGTCGCCTGGGGTCGTAGCCAAAACTCACGTGCTCGAAGCGGATACTCGCGCCGTCGAGCCGTAGTGGTTGGGCGTTGGGTGAGTCAGCCACTTCACGATTTTCGCGCAGTAGCCGAAACATTTTTTCCATGTCGGCGAGAGATTGTTTAATTTCACGATAAATCACGCCAAGAAAATTGAGCGGAATATAAAGTTGGATCAGCAACACATTGACGAGCACGAGATCGCCCACCGTCATGCTGCCCGCGACCACGCCGTGCGCTGCCAGCACCATCAGCCCGGTAACGGCCGCGGCGATGGTTGTCGCTTGCGCCGCGTTCAAGAATCCGAGCGAAGTCTGGCTCTTGACGGTGGCCTGCTCCAAGCGCCGCAGATTTTCGTCGTAGCGGCGCGCCTCGAAGTCTTCGTTATTGAAATACTTGACGGTCTCATAGTTAAGCAAACTGTCGATCGCGCGCGAGTTCGCTTTTGAATCGAGTTCATTCATCGAGCGGCGAAATTGTGTTCGCCATTCGGTGACCACTACCGTCAGCGTAATATAGAAAATCAGCGCACCGAGCGTAATCACGGCGAACCAAATATCGTATTTCCGGATGAGGATGACACCCACCAACACCATCTCAAATAGCGTCGGAATGATGCTGAAGAGCGCAAAGCGCAGCAGATTTTCGATGCCGCGCGTGCCGCGTTCGATATCGCGCGACACGCCACCGGTTTGCCGATCGAGATGGAAACGCAGGCTTAAATCATGCAAATGACGAAAAACTTCGAGCGCCGCGCGGCGAATCGAATTCTGCGCCACCTTGGCAAAGACCACGTCGCGAAGCTCGGCGAACAGGGTGCTCGACAAGCGCAAGACGCCATACGCAATCAGCAAGAACACCGGCATCGTCAATACCGCTTTTGTGGGGCTCAACGCGTCGACGATTTCCTTCATCAGCAATGGCACGCCAACATTGGCGAGCTTTGCGATAATCAAAAACGACAGCGCGACGAAAATCCGCCAGCGGTAATCCCACAAATACGGGATGAGGCTTTTGATCGTTTTCCAGTCGCCGCGGACAGTTGGCGTCGAACCTGGGTGAGCAGCGTGGGCAGAGGAGTGGTGGCGCATCACACCATTGTAGCCGGATGCCGGGCGCCATAGTTTTCACTCAGCCCTGCTGCGCCGGGACGACGCGCATCACCGCGTCACTCCTGGTCGCTATTTGTGCTCGTTTATTTAGAGCTCATCTCAAAAATACTCGGGGCACGCTGGGATCCAGTTTTGTGCAGTTCAAGGCGCGAGGAGGAGCCATAGTGGTTTTATGGCGACGACGGGCAACGCCCCTAGTTGATAAATTGGGCGCGAAACTAGACCCAGCCCGGCGGGTTGCGCGCCGGAAGTCCGGGCGCGGTGTTGCGTGGCTTGGCAATAGTCCCCGCTATTCCCGGCGCCGCGCGCCTTGCGTCCGAACTTTGGGCGCCCAACGCTGCCCCGAGTATTTTTGAGATGAGCTCTAGTGCGGATCATCCGCGCGGCAACGAATTATTGCCGCTTCATTGCGAACGTGGCGACGCAATCTATCTTCGACTGCCTTGACGGTCGAATAGTCAATCACGTTTACTGCGTACCACTGGAGACTAGATGCGGCGAATTTCGCTTAGAAATCTTCGAAATCCGCCGACCCAACGTGGGCAACAAGTGAACGCTGCGACAAACCACTACACCGCAATGTCAGATCGGCGCTCCCGAGGGCGCTCGACTAAAGGTACCTTATGGGGGTAAGCACAGAACCAGCGCCCGTGGGGCACGACCATCCACGCACCCTCCGGTGGGTCGGCACGTCGGCTCTCGCGATGGGCGGCAGCAATCAAAGTTTGTTCCTGATGGCGGCGCTGTTCGTCGGTCAGGGCAATATCCCTGGCCAAGGCAGTGCCGCGGTCCCTTTATTAATGGTAGGCCTATTATTGGGCTGGGCGGCCATGCCCGGTTGGACCGAGCTCATCATGATGTGGCCGAACCGGGTTGGCGGGATCGCGGCGACCTGCGGCGAGGCGTTCAGGCCTTATGCGCCGGTGCTCGGCAACTTGGCGGGGACCTGTTACTGGTGGGGCTGGGTTCCCACCTGCGGATTGACGGCGATCTTGTCCGCCTCCGCCATTCACGTCTGGTACCTTCCTGGGACACCCATCAATGTCTTGGCGTGCGGCCTCGTGCTGTTTTTTGCCGGGATCAATATTTGTGGCGTGAAATGGGTTGCGCGCTTGGTCGTGCCGATTGCGACCGGATCGGCGGCTCTGGCCTTTGTGTCGGCATTAACACCAATCGTGGCCGGCAAAGTCGACTGGACACGCGCGACCACCTTTCATCTGATGACTCCGTTCGACGGATTTTTTGGTCAATTGACCAGCGCGATGGCGGGTCTTTATCTCATTGGGTTTGCCGCTCCGGCCTTTGAAGCCGCGGCGTGTCATGTCGGCGAAACCATCGACCCGGAGCGCAACGTACCGCGCGCGATGTTTGCCTCCGCCGCGATGGCGGCGGTTTACTTCATTGCGCTGCCCTTGGTCTGGCTGGGCACACTCGGTCCCGAGCCACTGGGCAAGGATCTCGCGCTTGTTCTCGGTCCAACGTTTGCGCCATTGTTTGGCGCCAGCGCCAAGGCCGCCGCGATCTGGTTCATGATGTTGAATATGTTTCACGGCACGGTGCAGCCGCTGGCCGGCGCCGCTCGTACGCTGTCGCAACTCGCCGAAGACGGTTTGTTACCCGCTGCCTTTGCGCGCCGCGCGAAATCCGACGCGCCGTGGCTCGCCATACTCTTCACCGCCGGGATGTCGATATTCTTTTTGTTGATCGGCGATCCGGTGTGGCTCATTGCCGCCGCCAACTTCACTTATCTGATTGGGATTTGTTTGCCGAGCGTCGCGGTGTGGTTGTTACGCAAAGATGCGCCGGAAATGCACCGTCCCTATCGTGCGCCGCGCGGCACCATTGCGTTGGGTTTGTTAGCCGCCAGCGCATGGGCGATGACCGCCTTGTTGGGTTTTCAGCAGTTTGGTTTGCCAACCGTGCTCTTTGGTTTGTTATTCACCTTTTCCGGCACGTTGCTGTATGCCGTGCGTCGCTATCAGGACCGCCGCGCGCGCGGATTACCCGGAATCAAACGCTCGCTTCACGCCAAACTCACCGGCGCAATGCTGGTGGTCCTGCTGCTCGATGGCGCGGGCTATTTCATGGCCGTCAGTGCGCTGCCGGGCGAAACCGACGCAGCGCTGATCGCCATGCTCGAAGACATCTTCGTGGCGGTCGCGATGCTGACCATCTCGGTCGGACTAATCCTCCCAGGCATGATTGGTCACTCGGCCGAAGCCGTCGCCAACGCCGCCGAGCGGCTGGCGCGCGGGACCGTCGCTGATTTCTCGCGCGCGATGGTCGCCCTTGGCCGTGGCGAATTGGAGCACGCGCACGCGCGCGTCGACGTGGTGCCCGTGAAGGTGAATTCGCAAGACGAACTGGGTGAAATGGCCGGCAGCTTTAATACACTACAAACGGAAATCGCGGAAGCTGCCGTCGGTTTGGCGGGCGCCCGCGAAGGCTTACGTCAGGTGCGCGCGAGCCTGATCACGACCAACGCGAGTCTTAAGCAGCGAGTGCTCGATTTGGCGGACGCACTAGATCAACGCCATCGCGTGGAGAAGGAACTCCGCGCGGCGAAAGATCTGGCCGAGCAGGCGAACGTCGCGAAAAGTCAGTTCCTCGCCAACATGAGCCACGAAATCCGCACCCCGATTAACGGCGTGATCGGCATGACCGAATTATTGCTCTATACCACCCTCAACGAGGAGCAGCGTAAATTCGCGCAAGTGGCACAGCAATCGGGTCAAGTGCTATTAGGCGTGGTCAACGATATTCTGGATTTTTCCAAGGTCGAGGCCGGTAAACTTAGCATTGATCTAATCGAAAGTTCGCCCCGCGACATCGTACGCGAAGTCGCGGATATCCTCGGTCCACGGGCGCACGAGAAAGGACTGGAATTCACCACCAAGATTGCTGCCGAGGTTCCCGAACGTGTGCTCGTCGATCCGCTACGCTTGCGGCAAATCTTGCTGAATCTGACCAACAACGCCATTAAATTTACTGAACACGGACATGCGTCGATTGCCCTTAAGCTCGCTGAAGGCAGCAATCCACGCGCGCGGAAACTGACGCTGAAATTCGAAATCGCCGACACCGGCATTGGAATCGACGATAGCACTGCCGAACGCTTGTTTACGCCGTTCACGCAAGCGGATGGAACATCGACGCGGCGCTTCGGTGGCACCGGCCTCGGTCTCGCCATCACCAAGCAACTGGTCGAACTAATGGGCGGTGAAGTTGGCTTCAAGAGTCTATTGCGAGTCGGCTCGTTGTTTTGGTTTACGTTGCCAGCCCAGGTGGCGATCAAGGAGGTCGCGCCAATCCTAGCGCAGGCCGGGATCGCGGCTCTACCACGGCCGCAGACCGGCCGCGTGCTGGTCGCGGAAGATAATCACATCAACCGCCAGGTGACCCTCGCGATTTTGAACTCACTCGGCGTTACCTCCGACGCTGTGATTAACGGCCGCGAAGCGGTGGCCGCGTGGCAGCAGGGGCACTATTCATTGGTCCTAATGGATTGTCAGATGCCGGAGATGAATGGCTTCGAGGCGGCCACCTTGATCCGACGGCACGAGGCAGCATCAAGCAATGCTGAGAGTCCTAGCCGTCTTCCGATCATTGCGCTGACGGCGAACGCGATGATCGGCGACCGCGAGCGCTGCTTGGCCGCCGGCATGGACGACTACTTGACCAAACCCATCACCGTCGAGGCGCTCCGCGAAACACTGGTGCGCTGGCTGCCAGTGACTGAACGCAAGGCGGCGATTAGCGCGTAACGTGATCCTTGGCTTCTAGGCACTGCTCTCATCTCGCGTATCCGATTCTTAGGGAAGCTCTGCAAAAGGCTGAGCTTCCTGCGGCACAGGGAGGTGCCGCCATTTTCGATGGTTGCAAACCATCGAAAATGAAGGGAAGCAAAAATCATACTTTCTGCTTCCCGTACTCTGAAAAGTCCAGGATGGACTTATTCAGAGTTTCCTTAAATGGCTTCTTTTGAATTTTGCGTGGATGAGGCAACACGATAAACCGCAAAACACCAGACTCCTAGCGACGTTCTCCCCTCACTCCAGCCCTCTCCCCTTGCGACAGAGGGCCGGGGTGAGGGGTTCAGACGCTCGAGACATGCCCTCACTTGAATCTCAAAAAGTGTCCTCAAACGCTAAACGGCGACTGCACCAGAAACTTAGCGGCCGGACCTAGCGTAAATAAATTCGGCGATTGCGACGCCGGCATACGCGCGAGAATTTGCTTGTGGAGTTGCGCGTAATTGCCCTTGAAGGTGCCGTGATTCCACACTGTCAGCAGCTGCTCGGTAAACGCGCCATTGTGATCGCCATCCATCGAGGTCTGGTTATCCTGGCAACCGGAAATCAAGATCACGGCGGGTTTGAATTTTTTTACGATCGCCGTCAGGCGCACGCTCACCGCGACATTGGACAGTGCGGCATCGGGATCGACCGTTCGTCCCGCGGCCTTGGTGACTTCACGCTGCAAATTGTCATAGAACGCCTGATGCTCACGGTAGGTACGCATGGCAACCGCAGTCGGCATCCACTTGGGTCGCAGTTCGGGTAATGCCTGTGGAACCGCCGCCTCGCGCGTGACGGTGCCGCTATGGCAGCTATCTGATAACACCAACACGCGTACGCCGGCCTTAAACGCGGCGAGCTCGGCGTAGAGTTCATCGTCGATCAGCTCGCCATCGAAAAGGCACCAGGTTTCGTCCTGCTTATCGATTTCTTCGCCGGTGACATCGGGCACCTGCCCGCCGTGTCCCGAATACGTCAGAAAAAATAGATCACCGCCGGTGAGCGTTTTTGCCGCGCCGCGGATCCCGCCGAGTACAGCAGCCCGCGTGGCCTTCTTGGTAAGCAAAACCGTCGACTTCATGCCACCGCGCTTGGCGATGGCGGCCATATCTTTCGCATCGAATTCACAGGCGGATAGCGGACCGCTCCAGCCGCCATAGGCGGCGGCGCTGACACGATTGAGGCCGATGTGTAGAGATTGCGCTTTTGCTTTGGAAGTACTCGTCGATCTGTTGGTCATGCTGGTCCTCCGTGTTACTACAGTCTGGAGCTCACCAATCGGAGATCCAGATTTGAACGCTAAGTATAGTTAAGCGATTCGGGACCACCAGGTCGATCTTTTCTTGGCTTCGCGTTCACGTTACTGTCCGGTCCTACGCATCGCCAGAGGAACAGCCATGACCCAACCGTTGTATACCATTCGCCAAGTCGCCTATGTCGTCCGTGATCTCAACGCGGCACTCAAGTATTGGACCGAGGTGCTGAAAGTTGGACCGTTTTTTATGTTCGAACATTGCCCATTGCAGAATCAGCGCTACTTCGGTCAACCGTCGAACGTGGACGTCGATCTCGCGCTCGGCAACAGCGGCGATGTTCAAATCGAGTTGATTTATCAGCACAACGATGCGCCTTCGGTCTACAAAGAATTTCTCGATGCCGGGCGCGTGGGCGTGCATCATTTTGGGTTGATGCCAGTGGACTATAAGGCGACCTGTGCGGAGTACCGCGCACGCGGACACGCGGCGGCTTTCGAATGTACCGTCGGTGGCGCTGAGCTGGTGTACTTCGACACGGTGAAAACCATCGGCCACTACATCGAGCTCTGGGATAACTCACCGGTATTTAAAGATCTCTTTCAGCTGGTCGAGGACGCGGCCAAGGGGTGGGATGGGAAGAATCCGGTACGCGCTGGTCCACTTTAAATCCCGGGCGATGCACGGACGCCCGATGCGTTAAGACTCCGGCAGTTGATCCGCGGAAATTGCCAATAGGCCGCGCAGGGCAAAAGCGACCGCCTGAATGCGTATGGTGTGACGGTCGCCGTCGAACACCCGATGGCGCGTAAGCGTTACGCCATCGCGCACGGCAAAGCCGAACCACACGGTGCCAACTGGCTTCGTTGCACTTCCGCCGGTTGGTCCCGCCACGCCGGTGATCGATACAGCAAGCGTGGCGCGCGAATTGGCGAGCGCGCCGCGGGCCATCGCGTCCGCGGTAGCGCTGCTTACCGCACCATGATCAGCAATCGTCGCCAGCGTCACACCGAGCATCTCGTGCTTAGCGTCATTCGAATAAGTGACGAAGCCGCGATCGAACCACACCGAGCTCCCGGCGATCGCCGTCATCGCTTGAGCGACCCAGCCACCGGTGCAGGATTCCGCGGCGGCTAGCGTCCATGATTTGGCGTTCAACGCCTGCCCAAGTGTGAGCGCTAAATTTTCCAAGGTGTCTTGCGTGATCGACGAGGTCATGAGGCTTAGCGGCGTCGATGAAAGAACGTTTGCAACATTTGTGTAGCCGGCGCCGCAGCCACACCACCCGTGATCGACACGCGGTGATTGAGTCGATCGGTATTTAAAATATCGAACACACTGCCCGCCGCGCCCGCCTTCGGATCCGGCGCGGCATACACCACGCGTCCGACCCGCGCATGCATGATCGCCCCACTACACATGGCGCAGGGCTCCAAGGTGACATAGAGCGTGGTGTCAGGGAGGCGATAGTTGCCGAGGCGCCGCGCCGCGTCGCGGAGCGCGACGATCTCGGCGTGGGCGGTGGGATCCTGTGTGCTGATGGGTTGATTCCAGCCCGCACCAACGATTTCATTATCGCGTACCACCAATGCACCAACTGGTACTTCCCCCTGCTGTTCGGCCAGGGCGGCGAGCGCGAGGGCGTGAGCAATCCACCGCGTATCGGTGTCTGGATTTATTTCCATTCAATCATTGCTGCACACGGTCATTGCTCGACGGACCCAATAGTTCAAATGTTATCTCCTGTCATATGCGATATTCGACGGTAAATGATTAATTCTGCATATGCTTGGATAGGGCTCGGAATAGAAATGCTGCGCTAGGCGCGGCCGCGCACGCACAGTGACGTTCATACATTACTCAAAGCGGGCGTGCTAGACCGTACAGACGATGGCCGCGTGATGTTTCCCTACGATGCGATTCACGTGGATTTTTTGCTACGGGCGGCCTGACGCGTGTTACGGCGTAGACCAAGACGTTAACTCGCGGCAACGCCACCTCAAGTTTCCATCGGATCCAAGTTGCACGCATTGTCGTCCAGATCCACCCCGACCCGAATCCCTTCACCTATGAACGTCCATTCCCATGCTCCTCACGATCCGATCTTCGGAACCAAATCGTTGGCAGAAGGGTCCACCGTCGCTTGCTTAACAGTCGAACAAAATCTTCGAGGAAAAAGTGGATGTCCCCAAAAATCGCGACGTTAGCTTATCGCCGTGGATTAACCTGCCTAATCAGCGAAAACGTCATCGAGCGTGATCGTTAAATCGTGCAGCTGCGTACACGCAATTACATCGCTTTCGCTATAACGGATTGGGGTCAGGTAGTCCGCTAGCCCAACGCTGTAGACGTCAACCGTGTGCGCGTCCGGATCGACTATCCAATATTCGGGGACACCGTAACGCGCGTACAGTTTGAGCTTGTAACCACGGTCGCGCCCTTCGGTCCCGGGCGAGAGAATTTCCACAACCAAGTCGGGTGGCCCTTCGATGCCGTGTAACTTAACGATATCGCGACGACTCGCCGCGATAAACACCAAATCGGGCTGAACGACTTCGCGCGCATCGCCTTGCCCCAGGATAACGTCGACCGGGGCGAATAAAACCTTACCCAGTTGGTGACTTTTTGCCTGCTGTCGTATCAGCGAATTCAGATTATTCAATATTTGTTGATGTTGAGTCGTGGGTGCCGGCACCATATAGAAATCTCCATGCAGCAGTTCGTACCGCCGCGACATGTCTTCCGGCAGGGTGCAATAATCGTCGTAGGTGTAGGGCAGAAGAGGTCTAGCGGCAGTCATGGTACCGGTCGCATTTACATATCATGAATCAAGTGTAGCAATGGCTCTTAACAAGCGCTACGCGCGTCGACACTTCGTCCCTTTTGCGTGCGCTATTGCTAACCCACCGGCTTATTCGTAAATCACGCATAACTGGATATTTAAATAATCGAAACTTAGGCACTCTCATCCTTAAATCGAACTGTGCTACTCCCTAAGTTACACGGTAAGAAGAAAAATCCAGGACAATCACTGAATTGACAATCACTGAATTGACAATGGCGTATGTCGATTTGAATCCGGTCAGGGCGGGGATGACAACCACACTCATCGATTCCGATTTCACCTCGATTCAACAACGGCTAGTCGAGATTGCGCGTGAGCAGCGTCACAACTCGCCACCCCCAACGACCTCATCGGCGTTACTGCCTTTCGCGAGGACGCTACGCGCCGCCGACGGCAGTGCACTACCGTTCAATCTGCAGGAGTATCTCGACCTCATCGACATCGGCGGCCGCGTGGCACGGCGCGACAAACGTGGCGCCATCCCTGAGCACACGCCGCGCCTACTGAGCGCGCTCGGTCTCGCCCCCGACGAATGGTTCAAGACCGTGAGCCAACTGCAGGCGCGCTTCGAACTGTTTATCGGGGCACCGCATCGACTTCGACATATCGCACAACAACGCGGATGGTGCTGGGTGCGCGGATTGGCGGCGGGGAAGCGGCTGTACGCCAAAGCGAATCCTTAACGTTCAATTTTAACCTCGCACTCGCGTACGACGACATTCGTGCGCCCCCTTTTTGGCTACTTGCCGCGCGTTTAATCGAAATTCTTGGTCCAGAGATCAGTTGTCGGCGAATTTCGAACATAACTTGGAAACCAAAGGCACTGAAATCTAATCCACGGCTACCAGTGCGTGGTTCAAATCGCTCTAATTTGATGGCTGTCCCGTCTCCGACTGCCACCTGAATCGGAACGCGCGACTGCTATAGTTGCGCACAAGCCCGTCATTAATTGATAGTGATTCGCGAAAAATGCAAGGCTTAAAAAGGAGCACGTAATGACAGACCCCACCCCACCTGGCGTGGCTTCTGCCGCGAGTCGCGGCGATTCGTCTGATGATTTACCGGCCGCCATGCGCCGCGAAATCGCCGCGCACCACGAGCTCTATCTGCGCGACCCCGAGCAAGCGCAGCTGTGGGATCCAATCGTCATTGGTGTACCCGGTGGGCCCGTGCCGTGCCTGTTGTTACATCATCTCGGCCGCAAGTCGGGCCGCCAATTGAATTCGATCTTGCAGTACTACCGGCACCAAGATGAGATTGTCATCGTCGCGTCGAAAGGGGGAATGCCCAACCATCCCGCCTGGTATCTCAATCTTGTCGCGCACCCGGCTTGCGAAGTGCAGATCGGAAATTTTCGTACGCAGGCAATCGCGCACACGATTACGGGCGAGGCGCGTCAGCAATGGTGGCAACGAATCACGCAAGAGCAACCCATGCAGCTCGAATACGTGAAACGCACGCGTCGCGAGATCCCCGTGGTGGTGCTCGAGATGGCAACGACTCCGCAATGAACGGAAAGCGATCTCCTTCAATGAACAACGACACCCTGCACGAGATTGCGCATAACTACGCGATCTACGCCCGGGCTTGCGATGAGAAACGCTACGACTTGGTTCCGCGTGTGTTCGCGCCTGATGCCGTGCTGGCCTACCACGTGGCCGGGCATGACTTCAGCTGTCGTGGTGACGAGGCGGCGCAGCAGTTCAGTGCATTCCTTGAACGCTGCTACTGGACGCATCATCTCATCGCGCATCCGATGATCGAGGAAGTCGGCACGCAAATCCGTGCCACTGCACGGGTGACCGCGACTCACCTGCAGCGGCGCACCGATGGTTCGATCAATCGCTGGCTAGTGCGCGGCTCTTATCACGATACGTTCGCGCGACGGGGCGATGTGTGGCTAATCGTGCGACGAGATTGTTACTGCCTTGATGCCGAAGGTGACTTCGAAGCTGAAGGCGTGATGCTTTACCCCGACGTCGTTTGGGCGGAGCGCGAAATGCTGGGATGACATGACGAAGTTATCGCGGAGTCGGCAACCTTTATAAAAATGCTCTTTATATTCGCGCGGGAGATGGATTCGATTTGCGCGACGGCTACTCCAGTGAGAATCGGGGACAGCCACTATATGGTGGTTAATTTCAATAGTTATTTTTGTGGATGTCCCATATTGGAGTTAGCTGGCAAAAGGTATAAATGCCCCAGGGTAGACAATTAGATGGGATTCAATTTTCCCGGCTGCTGCTAACATTGCATGCCACAGCACGGCCCGGGTAAGGACCGCACTGGAGTCAAAACCGGTTGCCAATATCCTCGGCACCTCAGCATTCCCTAGGAGTCCAAGATGGCCGAAGTCTTTCTGCAGAACGCCTGGTACTGCGCAGGTTGGGACTACGAGATTCACCAAGGCAGGAAAGCGATCGTGGCGCGCAAGATCGCTGGTGAGCGCGTCGTCCTGTATCGCACGCCGGAAGGCAAGGTGGTGGCGCTCGAAGACCGCTGCCCGCATCGCCAGGCCGCGCTGTCGCTCGGCCGCAAGGAGGGCAATGGTCTGCGTTGCATGTACCATGGCTTGAAGTTCAACAGCGCGGGTCTGTGCGAAGAAATCCCCGGTCAAACCATGGTCCCGGCCGGCACCTGCGTGCGCAGCTTCCCGGTCATCGAGAAGGACAACTGGGTGTGGGTGTGGATGGGTGATCCGCGTAAGGCCGACCCTGAGCTGATCTGCTTCGCGGTTGGGCCGGGCGATCAGAATTGGAATATCCGCACCTCACAGATGCATGTCGAGACCAATTACCGTCGCGAAATCGAGAATCTCGCCGACCTCAGCCATATCGCCTGGGTACATGAAAATACGGTCGGCGGTGACCGCAAATACAGTGAGATGAAACCTCAATTCGAGATACTGCCGCGCGGCCTGCACACCCAGTGCTGGGTGCGCTCCGTGGCACCGACGGGCGCCGTCGTCCACCTTTTTCCGGAAGGCACCAAACTGGATATCAGCCTCGACATCCAGCATACCGTGCCGTGCAACTGGATAATGCGTTTCCGTGCTTTTACGGCCGGGATCGCCACCGACGGGCCCTCTGACGGCAAGCTGCTGGTCGATAGCTGGACTTGTCAGGCGGTCACGCCCTGCGATGACGACTCGGTGGACTATTACTACTCGTGGGGGGCCAGCAATGAAACCGAATTCCCGGGCTTGAGCGATCTGCTCGGACGCACGCTCGACGAAGCCTTCACCGAAGATCGCATCATGCTCGAGGCGCAGCACCAACGGCGCAAGGAGCGCCCTGACCGCGCGCTGCTGAACATCAGCAATGATGTCGGGCCCAATAAGATGCTGTGGGTGCTGGATAAGTTGATCCACGAAGAGCGGAGCGTCGCGAGCGAGCCGCTTCGTGTATCCGCGCAGCGCTGACGAACCGACACCAGCAAAGAGGAGCGCAGGCGATGCCGGTCACCAAGGAATTACTGCTCGAGCGTGTCACGACGCTACTCCCCCTGATTGCCGCGCGTGCCGCTGAAAGCGAGGCACAGCGTCGGCCGCATGACGACTCGATCCGCGAACTGGTCGATATCGACATCATGCCTATGCTGGTGCCGAAGCGCTTTGGCGGGCATGAACTGGGACTGGATGCGCTGGCCGGCGTGACGCGCGCGCTGAGCAGCGCGTGTCTGTCTACCGGCTGGGTGACGGCCTTCTATCTCGGTCACAACTGGATGCTCACCAAGTTTCCGGAACAGGCGCAGCGCGAAGTCTGGGCCGAACGTCCCTTCGGTCTCATGCCGATCCAGCCCTCACCCTCGATACAGATAAAGCCGGTACGCGGCGGCTACGAGATCAGCGGACGCTCGAGTTTCAGCTCCGGCATCATGCACGCCGACTGGGTGCTGATCGCCAAGGCCGGCGGTCAGGACGCGCGTGCCTTCGTGGTCCCGAGAGCGGACGTGCAGGTCGAGGACGTGTGGCACATGAGCGGCATGGCCGGCACGGGTAGCAACGACGTCATCGTCGCGGATCTGTTCGTACCTGAGCACCGCAGCGTGGCATCCGAGGTGCTGTTCAACGGCACCGACTCGATCCACGACAACCCGCTGTACGCCATTCCGCTGCTGCCCTTCATCTATTGCGAGGTCATGGGTGTGTACTGCGGCGGTCTGGACGGGGCGACCGCGGCATATGAGGCACTGATGCGGAACAAGGTCATGACGTGGGGCGGTGACGTGCTCGCCCAGAAGCAGGCGGTGCACATCAATCTCGGCGAAGCGCATGCCCGCGCGCGCGCCGCCGGCATGTTGCTCGATCGCCTGGTGGCTGACACCGACGCCTCCATGCGACGGCGCGAGTTCTCACTCGACGTAAGGCTGGATCTGAAACTGCGCGCCGGCTATATCGCCGATCTCTGCCGGGAGGGCGTCAATGCGATGATGTCGCGCGCGGGCACCAAAAGCTTCCACATCGATGCGCCGCTACAGCGCTTCTTTCGCGATCTCAACACACTCGCAACCCACGCGTTTATCGAACGCGAAGTCGCCTATGAGTTGTACGGTCGGCATCGTCTTGGCCTTGCGCCAAATTATCCATTGATCTGAAGCCCATAACCGTATTAATCGTCATCGATGCTGAGAATCGGGGACAGCCATTATTGGGCAGTTGATTTCGATTGTTATCTTTGCGGATGTCCCATGTCGTCTTGACCAAGCGACGATTTGCGAGCACCAAAGCGTCGCGACCAGGAAGTGCGGTCGATTCAGAGTCGACGAGCTACAGACCGAGGGCCGGCAGCCCAATTTGAGCGCCTGGAGTTGGAAGCCGCCGGCTCTTGCGCGATGGCTATGTGGTCGAATCCAATGTTTTTCGGCCGTGTAACGCGACCATCATCACTAGCCCGCCTCCTAACAACGCGCCGCCGCCGGGCAGCGGCACCGCTGCTGGCGAGAAGGTGGTTAGGACGCGAACGTAATCTCCAGGCGTACTGGCATTCGTGTCAAAGAGGATCTGTCTGGGTCCGCTGATGGTGACTGAGTCTCCCGGCTCCAAACCTCTCGCGGCCGTGTTCAAGTAATTGACGCCCGTGTTGGCAAGAAAGTCACTCGCCGCCAGGGCACTGGTACTCGTGACGATGGCAAGGACATCGGAATCAAAATCAACCGTTCCGATGACATGTTGACTTGGACCTGGATCAAAAAATAGATAATGGCTGGCCACCGTTGTTCCGACCGGTAGCGGACTCGTGCCCACATTAACCTCCAGGGGCGCCGCCAACACGATATTCTGGTTCTCATCGAACCCAAACAGGTTGGGACTTTGAAAGTTGTCGTTACCCACGCTATTGGGCGGACCAAAAAGATTGGAGAGAGGGACGGTCAACTCGACGAACGTCCCCCCAGCGGTGTGGGCCGTTCCGCCCGTGACACTTCCGCCAACAATTGTCGCGGTGACGGAAACGGGGAGCGTGAACATAAGCAGCGCAAGGGCAACATCCGATGTTTTCATGACAGTCTCCCGACTTTCGAATAGTCGTAAGTGATAGGCACATCTGTCCAACTGTTGAACCGACACTAACATACTCGGCGCTGGGTCTGTCAAACGGTTCCGTCTCAGCGAGCACGCCCCCTTTAAACGTCTACTCCCACTCGATCGTCGCCGGTGGTTTGCCGGAAATGTCGTAGACGACGCGCGAGATCCCGGGGACTTCGTTGATGATTCGGCGCGAGACCAGATCGAGAAACGCATAGGGCAGATGCGCCCATTGCGCGGTCATGAAATCAATGGTCTCGACCGCGCGTAACGCGATGACGTGCTCGTAGCGCCGCGCGTCACCCTGCACGCCAACGGATTTCACCGGCAGAAAAACCGCGAACGCTTGGCTCACTCGATCGTACAAATCGTGAGCACGCAATTCGGCGATAAAAATCGCATCGGCGCGCCGCAGGCAATCGGCCTGTGCTTGTTCAATCTCGCCCAGAATGCGCACGCCGAGTCCGGGTCCGGGAAACGGATGGCGGTACACCAGTTCGCGGGGCAATCCAAGCTCTAGCCCAATCCGGCGCACTTCATCTTTAAACAACTCTTTCAGCGGTTCTATAAGCAAAAGATTCATTTCCGCTGGCAACCCACCGACATTGTGATGCGATTTGATCACATGCGCTTTACCGGATGCGGCGCCTGCGGACTCGATAACGTCGGGATAAATCGTGCCCTGCGCCAGCCACCGCACACCGTCGAGTTTATGTGCTTCGGCATCGAACACTTCGATGAACACGCGGCCGATAATTTTCCGCTTCTGTTCAGGATCGGAAACGCCTTTGAGCGCGGATAGGAAACGCGAAGCGGCGTCCACGCGAATGACTTTCACGCCCAAATGCTGCGCGAAGGTCGCCATGACTTCGTCGCCTTCGTTCAAACGCAACAATCCGTTGTCGACGAAGATGCAGGTCAACTGGGGTCCGAGTGCGCGATGCAGGAGCGCGGCGACCACGGACGAATCGACGCCGCCCGAGAGTCCGAGTAACACATGATTGGTGCCAACCTCGGCGCGCGCACGCGCGATGGCGTCGGCCACGATGCTCGCCGAATTCCATAACGGGCGACAACCGCAAATGTCGTGCACGAAACGCTGCAGGATCGCCGCGCCTTGTTTGGTGTGGGTTACTTCTGGATGAAATTGCACGGCGTAGAAACCACGCACTTCATCCGCCATGCCCGCGATTGGCGAAGTTGCGGTCGACGCGATGCATTTGAATCCCTGGGGTACTTCGACCACATGATCGCCGTGACTCATCCACACATCGAGCAGGCCGTGGCCTTCCGCGTTAATTTCATCCTGAATGTCGCGCAATAAACGCGAGTGACCGCGTGCGCGCACCTGCGCGTAGCCGAATTCGCGCTGGGCCGCCGCGACCACCTTGCCGCCCAATTGCGCGGCCATGGTTTGCATGCCGTAGCAGATCCCAAGCACCGGGATGCCAAGTTCAAAGACGACGGCCGGCGCGGCAGGCCCATTAACGGCGATGACCGACTCCGGGCCGCCCGACAAGATGATGCCCTTGGCGCCAAACGCGCGGATCGCGGCCGGCGTCATATCCCACGGCTTAATTTCGCAATAAACCTGCGCTTCACGCACGCGCCGGGCGATGAGCTGCGTGTATTGCGCGCCGAAATCGAGAATTAAAATACGATCAGCGTGGATGTCCATGGCTTAGATACGTTGCTTCAATACAGAAACAAGAAATAAAGGACACGCCATAAATTTCTTAATCAACGCGGTAATTGGGCGCCTCTTTGGTGATCTGCACATCGTGCACATGGCTTTCGCGCATGCCGGCCAGCGTCACGCGCACAAACTGCGGTTTGGTGCGTAATTCGTGGATATTCTGGCAACCGGTATAACCCATCGCGGCGCGTAAGCCCCCGATCAACTGATGCACGATCGCGCGCAACGGTCCTTTATACGGCACTCGGCCTTCGATACCTTCGGGCACGAGCTTTTCGATTTCACTGCCTTCCTGGAAATAACGATCAGAGGAACCCTGGCGCTGCGACATCGCGCCGAGCGAGCCCATGCCGCGATACGATTTATACGAGCGGCCCTGAAACAGTTCGACTTCTCCGGGCGCTTCTTCGGTGCCGGCGAATAATCCGCCCAGCATCACGGCATGGGCGCCAGCAACCAGCGCTTTGGCGAAATCGCCGGAGTAACGGATCCCGCCATCGGCGATCAACGGCACGCCGGATTTTTGCAAGGCGGCCGCCACTTCCGATACCGCGGTGATCTGCGGTACGCCGACGCCGGTAACGATACGGGTAGTACAAATCGAACCCGGACCAATTCCCACCTTGACGGCATCGACGCCGGCTTCGACCAAGTCGGTCGCGGCCGCGGCCGTCGCGATGTTGCCGCCGATTACCTGCGCGTCGGGGTACTGCTGCTTGATCCAGCGCACGATGTCCAACACGCCTTGGGAATGCCCATGTGCGGTGTCGACGACGATCACGTCAACCCCAGCCGCGACCAACGCCGCCACGCGTTCGTGCGTGCCGGGACCAGTGCCGACCGCGGCGCCCACGCGTAGCCGCTGATCCGCGTCCTTGCATGCATTGGGGAATTCGTCCGCCTTCTGGATGTCCTTCACGGTGATCAAACCCTTCAGCGCGAATTTGTCATTCACGACCAACACCTTCTCGATGCGGTGCTTATGCAATAGAGCGATGACTTCGGCTTTATCCGCATCTTCTTTGACGGTGATGAGGCGCGCTTGCGGCGTCATGACGGCGCGCACGGGGTGATCGAAATGCGTTTCGAAGCGCAAATCGCGACTGGTGACAATGCCGACCAATTGGCCGTTATCGACGACCGGCACGCCCGAAATTCGACGCGCGCGAGTAAGCGCTAGCACTTCGCCGATACTCATCTCGGGATGCACCGTGATGGGATCGCGAATCACGCCGGCCTCGAATTTTTTAACTTGCCGCACCTGTGCGCCTTGTTCCTCTGGGGTCATATTTTTATGGATGATCCCAATCCCGCCCTCCTGTGCCAACGCAATGGCGAGCCGCGCTTCGGTCACGGTATCCATCGCAGCGGCGACCAACGGCACTTGAAGCTCGATGCCACGCGTTAGCCGCGTTTTGAGTTCGGCCTCGCGCGGGAGCACTTGCGAATGGGCCGGAATGAGCAGGACATCATCGAAAGTGAGGCCATCGCCGGCAATTCGCATGGGTCGATCCGTGTCGAGGGGAATGGGGGCGGATTATAGGCGGTCGAGCGCCGTGGGGTAAACGCGAATTCGCCGCGCTTGGCTCGAAGCAAAGGGCATGGCACCCGGCGCTGCCTCAGGGTCTAATAGTGAAATGGAACCGATGCCACGCGATATTTTAACGGTGGGCCGCCTGACCCGCGCCGTGCGGACGTTGTTGGAAGGACACTATGGCGCCGTCTGGATTCAGGGCGAGATTTCGAATCTGGCGCGACCAAGCTCGGGCCATCTCTATTTCTCGCTCAAAGACGCCGATGCGCAAGTGCGCTGCGCGATGTTTCGCGTGCGCAATGCAGTACTCAATTTCACACCGGGCAACGGCGCACAGGTGGTGCTCTATGCGCGGGTCTCGATGTACGAACCCCGTGGCGAATTTCAACTCATTGTCGAACACATGGAAGCCGCGGGCGAAGGCGCGTTACGCCTTAAGTTCGAGGCCTTAAAACGCAAACTCGCCGTGGAAGGACTGTTTGATCTGGAGCGCAAACGCGCGGCGCCCGCTTATCCCGCGAGTATCGGTATTATCAGCTCACCCACGGGCGCTGCGGTTCGCGATATCTTGCAGGTGTTGCGGCGACGCAATCCCGCACTCCACATCGTGCTCTATCCGAGTGCGGTGCAAGGCGCAGCGGCGGCGCCAGAATTGGTGGCGATGATCCACGCCGCCAATCGACGCGCCGAATGCGACGTATTAATCGTGGCCCGTGGCGGCGGTTCGCTGGAAGATCTATGGGCGTTCAACGAAGAAGCCGTGGTGCGCGCGATCTTTGAGTCCAAACTGCCGGTGATTGCCGGTGTCGGTCACGAGACCGATCTCACGCTAACCGACTTGGTTGCTGATCTCAGGGCACCGACACCGTCGGCCGCGGCGGAACTGGCAGCACCCGACGCGCAGGCGCTACTCGCGCGCATCACCCAATTCGAACGGCGCGCGACACACGCCGTGGCCGTGCGCCTGGCGCACTTTCGCCTGCGTCAGCAGGCGGCATTCCAGCGCTTGGTGCATCCCAGCCGGCGCATCGAAACGCTTTTTCAGCGCTTGGATGAGCTCTCCCGCCGCTTACCACAGGCCGTGCAGCATCAATTGCTTCTTTTAACTTCGCGTGTTGGTCACGCCTATGCGCTGTTGAATGCGACCAATCCGACGCCACGCGTGACGCTGCTTGGTGCGCGCGTGGCGCGGGCGACTGAGCGACTCCATCAGGCCATCGGCAAACAACAAGATCGCTTGCAGACACGTTTGGCGCTCACGATGCAGACCCTGAATGCAGTGAGCCCGCTCGCGACCTTGGATCGCGGCTACGCCATCGTGACGGACGCCCGTGGGCGCGTCGCGCGTGACGCGGCAAACGTTCAAACCGGAGATCCCATCACAGCGCGTTTAGCGTCGGGCGCACTGCGCTGTCGAGTTGAAGCAATTGACCTGGAGTCGCCACCGCTCGACATCGGCGTTTAAGACGCACGATAGCGCAGCCGGTACCACAGCATGCCGAGATATTCATGCAGTGCGGCGCGCGTGAGTTCTAGTCCTTCCAACGCTGGCACGTATTCAAGCGGCGAACTCACCCCGATATCAGGCTTGATATAGAAGCCCATCGGTGCTGGCAGCACTTCGAAGCCGGCTTGTTCAAACATTCGACGCGAACGCGGCATGTGCATCGCATTAGTCACCAAGATAATGCGCTTGGCGGCGACGAGTTTGCGCGTATCGCTCGCGTTCTCCGCGGTATTGCGGCTACCCGCTTCAATCCACGTGACTGATGTTTTAAACGCCTTCGACATGACTTCATACATTAACCAGCCTTCGGTCGCCCCCGTACCGAAGACGTCACCCCCGACGAGCGCAATCGGCAGATCTAAATGATCATGCAAGTAAGCGCCGTAGCGCAGGCGTTCGAGCGTGCGCTTGTTAACGGTATCGGCGCCGCGATACTCAGGCGCGCGCGAATAAACGCCTCCCGATAGCACCACGATCGCTTCGGCTCCTTGCGCGCCGGCGGCAACGTTAAACGGTGGAGTTTTTTCCAAAGGCTCCGCGATCAACACACTGATCTTTGGCACCATTACAATCAGGATCGAGGCCACGGCGAAAATCATTGCACTCGAACTGGAACGCGGCATGCGATGACGCAGCGTGTAGGCGAGCAACGCCAGCAGCACATTACCGG
The DNA here is from genome assembly GCA_043738965.1 of Gammaproteobacteria bacterium. Lineage (GTDB taxonomy): Bacteria > Pseudomonadota > Gammaproteobacteria > CAIKBL01. Next base: position 330 of record JAYUEZ010000456.1, on the reverse strand, counting down.
TAGGTGGTAATAGCAGGTCTTTAACGAAATAGATCAGCGCGATATCCATGGGCCGTGCAGTTCATCGTGGTTGAGCGAACTAACCACAGCGGGAGGTTAATTTTATGAAATACTCTCCCCAGCGGCCTGCCGATCGGCGTGATACGAGGAGCGTACCAAGGGTCCGCACGCGACATTCGTAAAGCCGAGACCGCGCGCAAACCGACCGAGCTCGGCGAATTCGTCGGGCGTGACAAAGCGCGCCACCGGCAAATGTGCGCGGCTCGGTTGAAGATATTGTCCGATCGTCACCCTATCGCAATCATGCGTCCGCAAATCGCGGAGCACAGC
>JAYUEZ010000455.1:0-3638 GCA_043738965.1 Gammaproteobacteria bacterium | reverse complement strand
CGTCTTCGACGGTGATTTCCCAGGGATGATCGAGCGCTAAGTCCGGGATGTGTTGGGCAAGAAATTCCGGAGCGACCAATCCAGCAAACGGATCAGCCTCGGCAAATTGCGCGATCCGCGCCGCGGCTTCGACTGTTTGTCCGAGCGATTCCGCACTGAAATCGGTGGTTGTAGCGCTGCCTTTGCGCTGTCCGTCATAGACCGTGATGCTCAAGACCTTGTCGCGATGATGCTCGAGTGTTTCGATTTCGCCGTTACGCACGGCCAAACTCAAGCCCTCGCCCGCATTGACGGCGACCGCGGCGGCGAGTCCGCGGCCCCGCGCCAACGCGATCGCTTGACTTGCCACGTCGACCGCGTAGTCACCGGCGAATAAATCTTTGCTCACGGATCGCTGCTCGGTATTTGAAGCTCAACGACATTGTAGCGGATCAACTGCACAGCGCGCCGCAGCGTTGCACGCTGGGCGTAGGCGTGGGCGCTCGTTAGAATTCAGCGCATGCAAACAAACCGAATTCTCGATCGCCTCAATCAAGCGCAACAAACGGCGGTGACGACCGCGGCCCCACAGAGCTTAGTCCTGGCGGGCGCTGGCAGCGGTAAAACTCGCGTCTTGGTTCATCGTATCGCCTGGTGCCTCGAGCAAGGATTGGCCGCGCCGAGTGGCATATTGGCGGTCACCTTCACGAACAAAGCCGCCGCCGAAATGCGCGGGCGCATAGAAGATTTGCTGGGTCGGCCGCTCGGCGGCATGTGGGTGGGAACCTTCCATGGCCTTTGCCACCGCCTGCTCCGGTCGCATTGGCGGGAAGCTGGCCTGCCTGAACAATTTCAGATCATGGATAACGAAGATCAGCAAAAAGCCGTACGGCGCGCAATTCGCGGGCTGAACCTCGACGAAGCGCATTGGCCGGCGAAGGAAGCGCAGTGGTTCATCAATGCGCGCAAGGATGAAGGCAAGCGCCCAGCCGCGCTGAGCGACGAAGGCGATCTGGGTCTTAAGACGCTGATCGACATCTACCGCGCTTACGAGGAAGCGAGTCAGCGCGCCGGTTTAGTCGATTTCGGCGAATTGCTGCTGCGTAGTTATGAATTGTGGCGCGATAACCCGGGCTTGATCCGCCATTATCGCGAGCGGTTTTTCCATGTGTTGGTCGACGAATTTCAAGACACCAACGCATTGCAGTATGCGTGGTTGCGATTGATCGTGGGTGAGCAAGCGAATTTTTTCGTGGTCGGTGACGATGACCAGTCGATCTACAGCTGGCGCGGTGCGCAAGTGGAGAACATGCAGCGATTTCGCCGCGATTATCCGCGCCATGAGCTGATTCGGCTCGAGCAGAATTATCGCTCGACCGGCACGATCCTCGATGCCGCCAATGCGCTAATCGCCAACAATACCGGTCGACTCGGCAAGGAATTGTGGACCAGCGGCAGCCGTGGTGAGGCCATCAAGCTCTATGCCGCGTATAACGACATCGATGAAGCACGGTTTTGTGTCGATCGGATCCGCACGCTGCACGCCGCTGGTGATCGCTTTGCTGAATGCGCAATGCTGTATCGCGTGAGCGCGCAATCTCGCGTGCTGGAAGACGCGCTCCGCCAAGCGGAAGTGCCGTATCGCGTGCACGGTGGGTTTAAATTCTACGAACGCGCTGAAATCAAAGACGCGCTCGCCTATCTAAGGCTCGCTAATCATCGCGGTGATGATCCGGCGTTCGAGCGCGTGATTAACACGCCGGCGCGTGGCGTCGGCAATCGCACGCTGGATGAGATCCGTAACACTGCGCGCTTGGAACGGTTAAGTCTGTGGGCGGCGACCGAGCGTTTGCTTGCAAGTCGGGAGTTCGCGGCGCGGGCGGCGACCGCGGTCACTGGCTTTATGCGCTTGATTGATGATTTAGCCACGCGTATCGCGGGTCTTGGTCTCGACAGCGTGTTGGAAACGGTGATCGAAGGCAGTGGGCTCGTCGCTCATTTTCAAAAAGAGAAAGGCGACCGCGGCTTGGATCGCATTGAAAATTTAAGCGAATTGGTGACCGCGGCGCGTGATTTCGAACCCGATGAGAACGATGTCGAGATGCCGTTGCTCGCGGCCTTCTTAGGCCACGCGGCGCTCGAGGCGGGCGCCGGTCAAGGCGGCGAGTTTGACGACTGCGTGCAATTGATGACCTTGCATTCAGCCAAAGGCCTCGAATTTCAAAATGTCTTTTTGGTGGGGTTGGAAGAGGGGCTTTTCCCGCACCAGCGCTCGAGTTCCGATCCCAGTCAACTCGAAGAGGAGCGACGACTCTGCTATGTCGGCGTGACGCGTGCGAGGCACCGCCTGGTGCTGTCTTATGCCGAGTGTCGTCGGCTGCACGGATCAGATTTCTATCCTCAAGCTTCGCGTTTTCTGCGCGAATTTCCGTCTGAATTGCTGGAAGAGGTGCGACTTGGTGGTGACATTCCGTCGCATTCCTTCGCGTCGCCGGTAGAGTCATTGGGTTATGGCCTGAAGCTTGGCCAACGCGTGCTGCATCGGACCTTCGGCGAGGGCGTCGTGCTACATCTCGAAGGACGCGGTGCGCATACCCGCGTGCAAGTTAACTTCGCGGGTGGCGGCGTTAAATGGCTGGTCGCGGCCTACGCCGGACTAGAAGTCGCCTGATTTTTTGAGAGAGCCGCTTCCGCGGTGAATTCAGCGGCGCCCACTCCCATAGTCGATTCTCGCGGGAACTACTTGCCGTGCTCGATCATGTAGTCGGCGGCGGCGATGACATCGGGGTCCGGGAAGTCAGGACGGCCGCCCTTGGGTGGCATGAGCCCGGCTTCGCCCATGAAGCCGTTGAGCGCGTGATCGTGTAGCACGTCGACTCCTTTGGCGATACGTGGGCCCCAAGCGGCGGCATCGCCGAATTTGGGAGCACCAGCCGCGCCTGGTGTGTGGCAGGCGAAGCACACCGAGTCATAGACTTGCTTGCCCTTATCCGCGGCGGCCACGGCGGGCGCGGCGGTGTCTGTCGCGGCAGCGGGCGGCGTGGGGACCGCGGGGGCGGCAGGCGCCTCAACAGTACCACCCTGCGCAGCCTTCATCATGAAGTCGACCGCCGCTTCAACGTCAGCGTCTGGGAGATCCACACCACCGCCCTTCGGCGGCATGATCCCAACGTCTCCCTGAAAACCCTCGAGCGCATGTTTGTGTAAGACGTCGGCGCCCTTGGTGATGCGTGGACCCCACGCGGCGGCGTCACCAAACTTAGGTGCACCCGCAATGCCCTGCGCGTGGCAGGCGAAACAGACCTTGTTGTAAGTGGCTTCGCCGGGGCCTGAGGCCGCCACTGGTGTGGCTGGTGTCGCCGGCGCTTCAGACACCGGCGCAGTTCCCGGCAGGGTCAAGATTTCGCCGGATGTATTCGCCGTGCCGACCGGTGCGATGCGCGCGTCGAGATTTTCCTCGTAGACCTGGGTGGTCGTTAGAAAGTCGTGGTAGACCCAGCGCGCAAGGATTGCAATCACGATCCCAATGACGGTGAGTAGCGCCAGCACCAGACCAAAATTGCGGACGAAGATTGCGTCTTGTTGCGCATTATCGTGACGAGTGTCCATAGTGTGTTCTCGCGTAGTCTTTAGGCCGCGCGCTTTAACGTCGGCGAATG
>JAYUEZ010000454.1:0-3647 GCA_043738965.1 Gammaproteobacteria bacterium | reverse complement strand
ACGTGCTGCGCACCTGCACGGTGTTCATGGATACCGATGCCGGGCGGCGCGTGAAAGTGACCTGCCGCTACCAGCAGTACCGCGCGGCGCGCAAGATTGTGGAGCGTCTGCGCCACGGCGATACGCCCCAATCTCGTTCAGGCGTGGTCTGGCATACACAGGGTTCGGGCAAATCGCTGACAATGGTGTTCGTAGCGCGCATGCTCCGCGCGGCGGCGGATCTGGAAGACTTCAAGATTCTGCTTGTGAACGATCGCGTCGATCTTGAGGAGCAGCTCGCGGGCACCGCGAAACTGATCGGCGGCAAGGTCAATGTGATCGAGAGCTCGGCCGAGCTTCGCGACCATCTGGCGACTGCCGCCTCTGATGTGAACATGGTGATGGTGCATAAGTTTTTGGAACGAACAGAGCATATCCCGTTGAAAGTTGCGGAGGCATTGGCCACCTACGGCAAGCCGCCGTCGGCGAACACTTTCGGTGTGGTTAATCAATCCGACCGCATCCTATTGATGATCGATGAAGCGCATCGCACCCAAAGCTCAGATCTCGCGGATAACTTATTTGAAGCCTTTCCGAATGCCACTCGTATCGCGTTCACCGGGACGCCGCTGATCACCGAGCAACATGGTTCGCGGCGTACGGTGAAGCGGTTCGGTGAGTATATTGATACCTACAAATTGATGGACGCGGTGCACGATGGCGCGACCCTGCAAATCTTGTACGAAGGCCGCACGGCCGATACTGCGCTCACTGATAAACACGGGTTCGACACGAAATTTGAAGATCTCTTCAAGGAACGTACCGAGGAAGAAATCCTCGCCATCAAAAAGAAATATGGGGCGACCGGTGATCTGCTGGAAGCCGAGAAGCGCATCGCCGCGATTGCGCGTGACTTGGTCAGTCACTACATCGACAACATTCTGCCCGATGGCTTCAAGGCGCAGGTGGTCTGCCATTCAAAACTGGCGGCCATTCGGTATCAGCGCGCGATTCGCGAGGCATTGGCGGAGCGGTTGGATCGCGAACGCCTTCTGGCGCAACCGAATGCGCTGCTCATGCGGCGGATCGCGTTTCTTAAAGTTGTCGTGGTCGTGTCGTCGGATGCGACCAATGAGCTGGCAGCCATCACCGAGGCCCGTAAGGAGGCAAAGCGCTGGAATGCGGTTGAGAACTTCTGCAAGCCGTTTGATTTTGACGATCGCGACAAAGCACTCACGGGCATCGCCTTCCTCGTGGTGTGCGACATGTTGCTAACCGGGTTCGACGCGCCAGTTGAGCAGGTCATGTACATCGATAAGAAACTGCGCGAGCACAATCTGCTGCAGGCCATCGCACGCGTGAATCGGGTGGCCAACAACAAACACCGCGGATTTATCGTGGACTACATCGGGCTCGCCAATAACCTCACCCAAGCGCTCTCGATTTACGCCGAGGAAGACCTTGCAGATATCCGGGATGGCCTGAAGGATATCTTGAGCGAGCTGCCGATCTTGCAAGAACGCTATCAACGCCTGTTGCAACACTTCCAGGCGGCAGGGGTGCGCGAGATTGAGCGTTTTATTCAAGGCGAGCTGAGGTCGCCTGAGGCGGAAGTCACGATGATTCATGCGGCAGTTGGGGCACTCAAGGACATTAAGCTGCGCGCCGACTTCGAGATCTACCTAAAGAAATTCCTGCAGAGCTTGAATCTCATTTTGCCGCACCAGGCGGGGCATGCTTATCGCGGGGCCGCGCGGCGCTTTGGTTATCTGTTGCGCATGGTCAAGGAGCGCTACAAGGACGATTCACTCGATATCAGCGACGCGGGCGAGAAGGTCAAGGCGCTGATTAACGAGCACCTGATTGATCTCGGCATTAACCCCAAGATTCCGCCGGTCGAACTTTTGTCCGACGATTTCCTTACGCAGGTGCGGAAGCATGCGGGCGGTGATGGGGAGGCCAAGGCGAGCGAGATGGAGCACGCCATTCGCAAGCACTGCACCGTCCATTTTGACGAGGATCCCGCGTTCTATAAGCGGATGAGCGAAAAGCTCGAAAAACTCATCCAGGCGCACCAGGAGAATTGGGATTTACTGGCGGACGGTTACGAACAATTGCGCGCCGAAGTGCTGGCCGGGCGCACGCAGGTGGTGGAGGGTTTGAACAAGGAAGCGACGACCTTTTACGACTATGTGGTGTCGCTTGCATTCGCCGGCGCCGCGCCGGTCACTGCACAAGTGCCATTAAAGAAGCTGATCTCGAAAATTGTGGAGCTATTACAGGACACCATCGACGTGCTCGATTTCTGGAAGAAGCCGAACGAGGTCAAGAAGCTGCGCGGCAATATCGATACCGAGATCCTGCTCGCCGATATCCCCGAGCTGAATGCCAAGCATGAACGGATCGCGGTGGAGATCGTGAAATTGGCGGAAAAGCGGCATTCGGAACTGGTGAAATGAGTCGTAAAGTCGCCGATATCTCATTTCAAGTTGTACGCAGTCGCCGCCGCACCGCGGATGTGATCATCGAGCGCGACGGCAGTGTGCAAGTACGGGCGCCCACATGGGTGAATGATGATCAGATAGCCGAGGTCGTCGAGGCTAAGCGGCGGTGGATTTATCAGAATCTAGCCGAATGGCGCTGCCTCAACGCGACGCGTGTCTTGCGCGAATATAAGAACGGCGAAGGGTTCCTTTATCTGGGGCGCGCGTACCGCTTGCAACTGGCCAGTGATCAAGTGGAGAAGCTGCTGCTCAAGAACGGTCGCTTTTGTCTGCGCCGGGATCTGGTCGATGCTGGCGGCATTGATCTCGCCCGTGCTGCATTTCAAGCGTTCTATAGCGAGCGCGGACGCGAACGGATCCGGGAGCGCGTGAAGCATTTCGCACCGAAGGTTGGTGAGAATCCTCGTGCCATTGAGGTCCGCGAACTTGGGCACCGCTGGGCCGCATGTTCGGCCGAGCGATCTCTCGCGTTTCACTGGAAATGCATGATGGCGCCACCGACAGTGCTCGACTACATCGTCGTTCATGAACTCTGCCACTTTCATCATTTTGACCATACCGATCTGTTTTGGAATGAGGTCGACAAGGTGCTGCCGAATTTTCGCGAGCGTAAGGAATGGTTGCGCAAATACGGGGCGGGGATGGATGTTTAAGGCGGGGAGGCCCAACTTAAATCGCGATGCGGCGCGGCAACGCGAACAAGCGGTGCGGACCGAGACCGCGATCGTCGTGATCAGGAGCGCGCGGCTCATCCAGGTGACGCTGAAACGCTACGAAAAGAAGATTTTCGGTGAGTAGACGCTAGGCGATGGTGAACCCCTCGTAACCCTTGGCCGCGATGTCGGCGCACAGCTTGCGATACGTCCCGAACCCGCCGATGTAGGGCAGAAACACGCGCGGCTTTCCAGGAATGTTGGCGCCCATGTACCAGGAGTCGGTCTGGGGAAACAAGGTCGCGTCGGCCAGCGCTTTGACGTGCGCTCCCCACGCTTCCTCGCCGTCCTTGGTCGGTTCGATCGTGGACGCACCCCGCATCCGTAGGTGGGCGATGCAGTCGCAAATCCAGTCGACGTGCTGCTCGATCGAGACCGGCATATTGCCGAGCACGGACGGGCTTCCGGGCCCCGTGATCATGAACATATTGGGAAAGCCCAAGGTGGAGAC
>JAYUEZ010000453.1:0-3649 GCA_043738965.1 Gammaproteobacteria bacterium | reverse complement strand
CCCCGGCAATAAGCGACGATCTCGCGATTGCGTTTGAATTCGTGCAAGTGTTTTGCGAGGTCTTTCAATTCAACGTTGATCGCTCCGGCGACATGACCGGCCGCATACTCCTCGGCCGGCCGCACGTCCAATACAGTGACGCGACCGTCACGGGCTCGCGCCAGTAACTCGCGACGCGAAACGGGCTCCAATTCATCTTTGCTCGATAGGTAGGTACGTACCAGCTTATCGACGTCACTCAGATGTGATTCCGCTATCGTTTGGACAGCAATCAGCAATGCGCTGACGGCGGGACTGGCAAGACTGTAGTGGACGTATAGCCCCTCCTTGCGCGTACTCACTAAGGCGGCGCGGCGTAGTTGCTGCAAATGCTGCGAGACATTTGCCACGGGCAATTTCGTAAGTCGCGCCAAGTCCTCCACGGGGCGCTCACCCTGCGCCAGCAATTCGAGTAATTCCAAACGATGCGCGCTGCCGAGCGCTTTCCCGACGCGCGCGAACTGCTCGAAGAGTTGTTTCTTGAATTCACTGCTTGACATAGGAAATCGACTAATCGATATTAATCAATAGATTTATTGAATATAGACCTGAACGCACAAAACTACACCGAACGTCCGTGATGAGCGTACCGCGTTGAATGAGGCTCTGCTAGTTCACGAACCCTTCATCAGGTTGAGCGCCTTCCTTGGCGTCTTCACCCTCATGGCGTTGTGGGAGGTACTGGCGCCGCGACGAGCGCCAAGCGTCGCTAAAAGGTTTCGGTGGACCAATAACCTGGCGCTGGTTTTTCTTAATACCATCCTACTGCGCGTCCTATTCCAGACCGCGGCAGTCGGCCTCGCCTTCCAAGTTACTCAGCATGATGGGGGGCTGCTGAATCGTTTCGATTTGCCTGACGTTTTACGGGTCCTCGTTGGCGTAGTCGCACTCGACCTCGCGATATATTTGCAGCACGTCATGTTTCATGCGGTGCCCGCGCTGTGGCGGTTGCACCGGATGCACCATGCCGATCTCGATTTCGACGTGACGACCGGCGCACGCTTCCATCCGATTGAGATTGTTCTCTCGATGCTTATCAAGTTTTCGGCGATCGCTGCACTGGGACCACCGTCAATTGCGGTGCTGATCTTCGAAGTGCTACTGAACACGACCGCGATGTTCAACCACTCAAACGTGCGCATGCCGCTGGCTATCGACCGCGTACTGCGCTACTTCATCGTGACGCCTGATATGCACCGCGTCCATCACTCCGTGGAACCCAATGAAACGAACAGTAACTTCGGCTTCAACCTCTCGCTGTGGGACCGCTTACTCGGCACCTATAGGAGCCAACCGGCCGCGGGCCACTCGGCGATGACGATTGGAATCGCCGATTATCGTGACCCCCACCAGGTCAACCGGCTGGACGGGATGCTATTAATGCCGTTCGTCGGCGCGGTGACGGATTACGCGATTAACCACCGGCACGGCGGTACGACGGACGGTTCGGCATGAAAACGCAACGCGTACACCTAATCTTAGCTCTATCGATCGGTGGAGACCGTTCCCATTCGTCCTATGACCGATTAGGGTGTTGATGCTGACTGAAATTGATGCAAGCCCGCCGATGGTGGTATGCGAAAACAGGATAGCCATTAGGATCATCCCGATTTCGATAGCAGCGGTTACCACCGGCCCAAGGTGAGCCGGCACCACTACATTCGGGAAGACTAACCGGTCAAAGTGCCAATTAGCCGAGGATGTAGCTATTGAAAATAGACCGTGGAATCGTGGCTGCGGCCGGTGCCGCGGTGCTGTTCGGACTCAGTACGCCGCTGGCAAAGATGTTCGTAGGTAGCGTGCCCCCTTTGCTACTTGCTGGATTACTTTACGTTGGCTCAGGGGTTGGGTTGGCTGCTCTGTTATTAATGAGAGCAGCTACCGGCGGCGGCGAGAGTATCACCTGGCCGCGCGGCACTGAGGTGTGGTGGTTGCTGGGCGCTATTGCCGCCGGTGGCGCGCTTGGTCCCTATCTACTCATGTACGGCTTGCAAGCAGCAGATTCCGCGTCAGCCTCGCTAATCCTCAACCTTGAAGGCGTCTTCACTGCTTTGTTAGCGTGGTTTGTGTTTCAGGAAAACTTCGACCGTCGAATTGCAGTGGGGATGGCGCTCATCGTGGCCGGCGGCGTGGTGCTGTCCATCGGACCAGCAGTTAAGGCGGCGGGTCTTATTGGGCCCTTGGCGATCGCTGGCGCGTGTCTCGCGTGGGCGATCGACAACAATTTAACGCGCAAAATCTCGACGCACGATGCCATGTTCATTGCGTGCACAAAGGGGCTGGTCGCGGGTACGACTAGCGTCGCCTTGGCTCTAGCTTATGGCGCGCACATGCCCACTACTTCCGCCGTAATGCAGGCTTGTGTGCTGGGCTTTTTAGGTTACGGGCTTAGTCTGACGTTGTTTGTCGTGGCGCTGCGCAGCCTCGGCGCCGCACGAACTGGCGCCTATTTTTCGCTCGCGCCCTTCATCGGCGCCTCACTCGCCGTCGTCCTTGGCGCGCCATTGACGCTTACGTTGGTGGTCGCTGGCCTGTTAATGGCAGGCGGAGTGTGGCTGCACCTCACGGAGCGCCACGAACACCGACATCACCACGCGCACATGGAACACGATCATCCGCACTTCCACGACGAGCATCACCAGCATGCGCATGGACCCGAGTGGGAGGGGGAGGAGCCACATTCACACAGGCATGTTCACGAACCACTCGCACACGCACACGTGCACTATCCAGACATCCATCACCGGCATGAGCATTGACGGTAGAGCACCTCGCCGCTTTTTCGCAAAAATAGCGTCGGGAGTCAGTGCCGCCTACCCGCGCAGATCGCATCCCTCAAATAGCCCCGCGATTTCTGGTGGGCTCTTCACAATCGGCCGTGGGGCCAGGGTGACCTAACGCGCTTTCCGTGCTCACTGTCGAGCGTTTCAGCTGATTGATCTGATTGATCATTAAACGCCAATCCAAAAGCCCGTTTTGGCGTTGGCATGGGACTTGCCCTGTCCCTAGAAAGGTCACCGGACAAGCAGGCCTGCAAATGATTCGTCTTCATACATCGCTACTATTGGCTGGAGCAGCGATGACCGCGTGCCCACGTCGGCACAAGTCATTTACGACGAGCGTCCTTACACGCTTTCGCTCGAAGGCTTCACCAATCTGACCGGCGCGTATTTTATTTGCGAAAACTCTATTAAATCCCCGCGTACCATTCGTACCCCTGGTCTTCCCAGTAGCCGCCCTTGCCCTCTCCGATATTACTGAAGTTTGCGACGAGCTCGATGCCCATGATGTACTTGGCCATCTTGTAACCGAGCTGGCGTTCAATCCGGACTCTGATTGGCGCGCCATTGCCGATTGGCAGCGGCTGGTCGTTGAGCTCGTAGGCCAGAATGGTTTGCGGATGATAGGCGTCTTCGAGATCAATACTTTCGTAGTATCGCGCGCCTTGTGACCCCATCGGATCCGCGCAGAAAAATACGACATAGCGCGCGTCGGGCGTGGGGCGAACGCGTTCCAGCAACGCGCTTAGCCGCGCACCTTTCCATTTACCGATCGCGCTCCAGCCCTCGACGCAATCATGCCGTGTAATTTGCGAGCGACTCGGCAGCGC
>JAYUEZ010000452.1:0-3652 GCA_043738965.1 Gammaproteobacteria bacterium | reverse complement strand
TTTGGGCCGGGATCCCGTGGGCGCTCAAAATGCCGATGGGACATCTGGTCGATTTACTGTGGCGCTACAAGGCGTGGTTCGTGTGGCTCGGCGCCAGTTTAATCGCCATCAGTTTATTGATCATGCTGGGCTTGCTGCGCGCACCGGACGCGATGCGGGCCCTATTGAGCGCAGAAACGTGGTACATCCTCGCCAGTCTGCTAGCGCCGGTCGGCTACATGATGCAGGACACGGTGGCGGATGCGATGACGGTGGAAGCCGTACCGTTTCGCGATGCCGCGGGCGCGCCGGTACCGGACGAAACTCGTCGCGTCATGAATACCACGATGCAAATGCTCGGTCGCGTGGCGATCATCAGCGGCGGCGTGCTGGTGTCGCTAGCCAATGTCATTCTCTTTGCTGGCGTCGACCAGGCCGATCCGGTTGCCACTCGCGCGATCTATATCCACGTTTATGAATTCGCGCTCGCCATCCCGGTGATTTCAATCGGCGGCGTAGTGCTCGCGAGCTGGCTTAAGCACCGTCGAATTCAGACTTTGGTCGGCGGCGGCATGGCGGCGGATCAGGCACGTGCCTGGTTGGAAATGCATCCTGATCCTGCCGAACCGAACTGGTGGATCTTGAGCGGTAGCGCGGTCTTCGTTCTGCTCACCATCACGATCGGCTTATCGCCGTTCACCTACGGCCAAGAAGCGATCTTTCTAAGCTCATTCTCGGTGATTAGCTTCCTCATGTGGCGCCTCGTGCGCGAACTGGAACCCGCCGCGCGCCACACGCTGGTCGGTACCGCGCTAATAATTTTTGTATTTCGTGCACTCCCGGGTCCAGGCGCCGGCTCGACGTGGTGGATGATCGATGAATTGAAATTCGATCAGGGTTTTCTCGCGCGCTTATCACTGATTGCCAGCGTGTTGACGTTGATTGGGTTATTCGGCTTTCGGCGCCTAATGGCCGAGAAATCGATGGCGTATATCGTCAGCTTTTTAACGTTCGCCGGTTTTATTCTGGCATTACCGACCATCGGAATGTACTACGGATTACATCATTGGACTGCGCAACTCACCCACGGCGTGGTCGATGCGCGCTTCATCGCGCTGATCGATACTGCCCTGGAATCACCGCTCGGCCAGATCTCGATGGTGCCCTTGCTCGCCTGGATTGCGAACTCCGCACCCGCGCATTTGAAAGCCACCTACTTCGCCGTGATGGCGTCGTTTACGAATCTTGCGCTTTCGGCGGCCCAGCTTGGCACCAAATACTTAAATCAGGTTTTTGTCGTCACACGCGAGATCGTGGACGCGAACGGTAGCGTGACGACGCCAGCGGATTACAGTCAGCTCGGCACCTTGCTCATTATCGTGACCGCACTGTCGCTGCTCGCGCCATTGGCGGCGATTGGATTCACGCGCCTGCTCAAAATGAAGTCTGCCTAAACAATTTTAAACTCGAGGTTATCGTGCTCACCGCGTTTATCACCGACCACGCCATCCAACTGCTGGAATCCACCGGTTATGCCGGCGCCGGCTTTTTAATGGCGCTCGAAAGTATGATTTTCCCCATTCCAAGCGAGGCAGTAATGCCGTTCGTGGGCTTTCTCGTGGCTGATGGACGCTGGAATCTGTGGCTGGCACTGGCGGTCACCAGCGCCGGCTCACTCGTCGGATCATTGCTCTCGTATGCACTAGGCTTTTACGCGGGGAAGCCAGCGGTGCTCAAGGTTGGTAAGTATCTATTGCTCAATGCGCACGACCTGGCCTGGACCGAACGCTTCTTTCAGCAGCGCGCTGGCGCCACCACCGTATTCATCGCGCGCTTTATTCCGGTGGTTCGCCATCTGATTTCAATTCCCGCCGGGATCGGCCGCATGCCACTCCTACCCTTCGTGGCGGTAACCTTGCTCGGCGCGACCGCGTGGAATGGCTTCCTACTCTATTGTGGCTTGCGCCTTCGCGAACATTGGCAAACGGTACAGAGCTACTCGCATGAAATAGACCTCGCCGTGGCCGTGAGTTTGCTCGTCATAGCGGGCGGTTACGTGGTGCGTCGACTTAAGCGCACGCAGTAACCGAAGATTTACGCGAAAATAGCGCTTTACGCTTTCGCGCGCGCCCGCCGTTCGGCTTCGTGCTTGGCGGACATCGCCTCGAGCGCCAGCCGTTGTTGCTCGACTAATTCGACCCGCTGCGCCGTCGCGCGTAACTGTGCGTTACGCGTCGCGGCGGCCTGTCCTTGAAACTCGGGCATCACGTGGCGGGCGATAAGATCGTAACTCCGCTTGGTGGCTTCGGGATTAGCCCAGTCGTGCGCGAGCATCAAGAAGGCGCCAAAGCCACCGTTTGACTGTGCTTGCAAGCGCTCGATTTGTGCGCGGCAATCGTCGGGGGTGCCAATCGCGCCGAGACCGGAGTCCGTCACGAAATCGATCATTTCGCGCACGCTATTACCGCTGACGTTCATATGCGGCAACCCGGCAACTGTTTTGAAATAATTGAACCAGTGCTCGATGCCATACTCGACATCTTTGTAGGCCTGCGCCTTGGTTTCCGCACAATGCACGACACCTACTAAGCGCCATTTATCGCGATCCGCCTTCGTGCCGTAATGCGCGGCCTGCTCTTCCATGACATTCCAATGCAAGCCCAGCGAATCAAACCCAGCGGTCTGCGTGGCGCCCAGCGACAGCAAACCGACACCGTGCTTGCCCGCCAGGCGCGGGCCGGACGGCGAGGCAACCGCCGCGACCGCGACATCGAACAGCGGATTGGAATACGGACGCAGATGCAGCTGTGCGTTGTTCAACTCCCACCGGTGATTCTTGAATGTGACTGGCTCATCCGAGCGCAACAATTGCATGACCAGATCGAAACCCTGTTCGAGTAAATCGCGGGTTTCGGATTGTGGGATCCCGATCATCGCCGCATCGGTCGGCAGCGATCCAGGCCCAACGCCCAGCATGATTCGACCGCGCGTTAAATGATCAAGCAGCACAATTCGCTCCGCGATCCACAACGGGTGGTGATAGCCAACGCTGATGACTCCAGTGCCTAATTTGATCCGCTGGCTGCGTTCGGCGGCGGCCGCGATAAACACTTCGGGTGACGCAATGATCTCCATGCCCGCTGAGTGATGTTCACCAATCCACGCTTCGTCATAGCCCAGCGCATCCAAATGCTGAATCAACGCCAAATCCCCCTGCAAAGCGAGCGTTGGATTGTGTCCCGGCGCATGAAATGGGGCCATGAAAATGCCAAAGCGCAAGCGATTATTCATCGGGCGGTTACCTATTAATTCTTGAGCAACATGAAATTCAATCCTGGCACGCCAGGGCCGGTTACTTAACCAATGGCGCAGCGCACGCCAGTGCCACCGAGGCCACAATAGCCGCCGGGATTCTTGGCAAGATATTGCTGATGATAATCTTCGGCGTAGTAATACGCTGGCGCGGAGATGATTTCGGTGGTGATCGCGTTGTGGCCCGCGGCGCGTAACGACTGCGCGTAGCTATCACGCGTATGCTCGGCCTGGACGCGTTGCGCGGCATCGTGGACATAAATTCCTGAGCGATACTGAGTACCGACATCGTTACCTTGGCGCAGGCCTTGCGTCGGATCGTGCGCTTCCCAAAACACGCGCAGCAGGGATTCGAAACTGA
>JAYUEZ010000451.1:0-3652 GCA_043738965.1 Gammaproteobacteria bacterium | reverse complement strand
CACCCGTCATCAATTCGAATTAAAAACTGCTCGATAAGCAGTTGTGGCAGCAGTTCCGAGTTCGGAGCACTCGTCATCACTGTTTGTGGATCAAGATCAGCGAGAAAATTCGCCACCGTAAAGCCCGCGGCGCGGAGCGTCGTCGTTTGCGCCGACCATTGACCATGCTGATTGCCGCCGCCGTGGGTTTCGCAGGCGCCAGGCGTCGGTAGCAGTACGGCGCCATCCTTACAGTACCAGCGGATTTGATCGAACGGGCCGAGTTGCGTCGTTTTCATCGTCGCGACCCAGTCGCGCAAGGCGTCGATACTCGGCGGTGCGGCGCAGATCACACCGCTCGTGGTGGCTAGCACGAGACCGAGCCATGCGCCGACAACCTTTTTAGCGCAATTTAATGTGCGCTGCGCGGCAGTTCTAGAACGCCCACGGTTACTCAACTTTATTCTCGGAAAATTAAAATACATAATCGAACGCCAGACTGCCTGGTCTTAAAATTAATCAATTATTCCCCCGGGAGCTCATCACCTTGGCCGCGACCATACACCGAATGAACGACGACCAGAACGCCTAGCGCATGAAGATCATCCTGGTCGACGACTCGAAGGAATTCATGGCGCTAACCCGGCGCATGCTGGCCAAGGCGATGCCGGACGTTGAAGTCACCGAGTACGACCCGGAACAACAAGGGGAACCGGGCGAGGACTTCGATTGGTCGATTTACGATGTTTTGCTTCTCGACTACCAACTTGGGACTCACTATACCGGCCTCGATTGGCTGACCAAATACCGCGACTCGGTGGGTTTCCCGCCCACGATCCTCATGACCGGAGTCGGCGACGAATACGTCGCGGCCAAGGCCATTAAGCTCGGCGCAGCAGAATTTGTTCGTAAAGCCGATTTAACGGTCGAACGCCTGGCGGCGCTAGTCCAGGAAGTCGCCCACGAGCGACGCGCTCAACAAACCCAAGTCGAGCCCGCCGCGAGTCCTAAGCTTGAACGCGACGCGCGCATTCTCGACGCGATCCGTCCGTCCTCCGGCAACCGTCCACCCGACGGCAAACCGATTGGTTACCGTTTTGTACGCTTGATTGGCCAAGGCGCGACCTCGCGGGTGTATCTGGCTGAACGCGCGAATGATCGCATGACGCTGGTGTTGAAAGTGATCGATGTCGCGGGCGTCCGTGATCCACAAGTATTGCCGCGCTTCGCGCGCGAAGCGACGCTGATTTCGCGCGTTAACAGCCCCTACGTCGTCCATTTTCTGGATCACGGGTTTACCGAACATTACGGCTATATCGCGATGGAATTTTTCACGCGCGGGGATTTGAAACAACGCATCGAACATGGCGTAACCACCGCCGACGCGATCAATTACGCGCTGCATATCGCATATGGCCTGCGCGCCATCCATACGCTCGGGATCGTGCATCGTGACCTGAAGCCGGGGAACATCATGTTTCGCTCGGATGACAGCTTGGCACTCGCCGATTTCGGTATTTCCAAGCGTCTGGACGATACCAGCGAATTGACCAAACAAGGCAGTGTGCTGGGAACGCCAAATTACATCAGTCCGGAACAAGCCTTGGCGACGACGGTCGACCAACGCTCGGATCTGTACAGCACCGGCGTTATTTTTTACGAGATGCTAACCGGTCGAAAGCCGTATCGTGCGGAAAACGCGCCCGCGCTGGTCTATCAACATGTGCACGCGGATATTCCGCGGTTACCCGAAAAATTGCGTGACTTTCAGCCTGTGATCGATCGCTTGCTCGCGAAATCGGCCGCTGACCGCTGCGCGACGGCGGACGAACTTATTGACACCTTGAGCACGCTCAGTGGTCAACCTTCCGGCTGAGCGACGCCATGGGTTGAAATTCGACTGCCACCGCCACATATAAGATCCCATAAACGCGGTGCGCCCGGCAGGGGTATCGAATGCATAAAGGGGTTGAAGCAGAATGGACGACAACACAGTTCCAGAAATCGGTGCCGACGGTGCGCTTGACGCTACGCCCAATGTCCCCGCGCGGATCAGTGATTCGCTACCTAGCAAACTCTTATTGTTGCCGTTGCAGGCCCGGCCGTTTTTCCCGGCCCAGACCATGCCAATCGTCATCAACGAGGAGTTGTGGCGGGAAACGATCGAGCGGGTTGGCAACACGCCGCATCATCTCGTTGGTTTGATATTAACCAAAAAACCGAGCGATGAGTCGCCAACACCGGCGGATTTACACACCACTGGCACGGTGGTGCGCATGCATCAGCCAATGCGCGGCGACGGCCGCATCCAGTTCATCGCCGAGGGGGTGCAACGTTTTCGAGTCATTAATTGGATCGCGAGCGAACGCCCCTTTCTTGCGCAGGTCGAATATCCCTCGGCGCCGGACGAAGCCAAGCAAAAGGTTCGTGCGTATGCGCAAGCCATTATCGGCAAGTTGAAGGAGTTACTGCCGCTCAACCCCTTATACAAGGAAGGACTGCGCGCTTATTTAGAACGGTTTACACCAGACGAAGCGGGGCCGTTGGCTGATTTTGCCGCGGCGTTGACCAGCGCCACCGCCAAGGAGCTGCAGGATGTGCTCGACACGATTCCGCTGCTCCGTCGCATGGAAAAAGTCATGCTGTTGGTTCAGCACGAAATTGAAATCGCGGGCCTGCAAAGCGAAATTCGACACAAAGTCGAAGAACGCGGCAGTGAAAAGCAGCGTGAATTTTTTCTGCGTGAACAATTAAAAGAAATCCAGCAGCAGCTTGGCATTTCCAAAGACGACAAGACCATCGAGATCGATAAGTTTCGTGAACGCCTGGTCGGCCTCACGGTACCGGCCGCCGCGCAAACGCGAATCGACGACGAAATGCGAAAATTTTCCGTGCTCGAATCTGGATCACCCGAATACGGCGTCACCCGCAATTATCTCGATACGCTTACCGCATTGCCGTGGGGCAACTATTCGAAAGATAACGTCGACATCAAACACGCGCGCGTCGTGCTCGACCGCGAGCATGAAGGATTGCAGGACGTTAAGGATCGGATCATCGAATTTCTCGGTGTGGGTGCGATTAAGGGCGAAGTCTCCGGTTCGATCCTGTTGTTTGTTGGCCCCCCGGGAGTCGGCAAGACGTCGGTGGGTCGATCGATTGCGAATGCGCTCGGCCGCGAACTTTATCGGTTTAGCGTTGGTGGCATGCGCGATGAAGCAGAGATCAAGGGGCACCGCCGAACGTATATCGCGGCGATGCCGGGCAAGATCATTCAGGCCCTGCGCGAAACTAAACGCGCGAACCCCGTGATCGTGCTCGATGAAATCGACAAGATCGGCGCGTCGTATCAGGGTGATCCAGCATCCGCGTTGTTGGAGGTATTGGATCCCGAGCAGAACGCAAATTTCCTCGATCACTATGTTGATGTTCGCTTCGATCTCTCGCGCGTGCTGTTTATCTGCACCGCCAATCAACTCGATACCATTCCGCGAGCATTGCTCGATCGCATGGAAGTGGTGCGGCTTGCGGGGTATTTAGCGGAAGAGAAGCTGGCCATCGCCAAACGCCATTTGTGGCCGAAACAGCGCGAAAAGGCCGGACTTAAAGCCGCGCAACTGACGATCACCGACGGCGCGGTGCGTAAGATTGTGAACGATTACGCCCGCGAGGC
>JAYUEZ010000450.1:0-9673 GCA_043738965.1 Gammaproteobacteria bacterium | reverse complement strand
TTCCGAGGAGCGGAGTTTACACGGAGTAAATGAGCACCGGAGGAAGTTGCGCAACAACGCATGGGCGCTCCAGAATGATTTTTGAGATGAGTTCTAGTGTGGTGCGCGAGCACCAGTGTCACAAGCGTAAACAATGGAGAGGGCGATGCCTATAGCGAGGCGCTTGCTGTTGATGCTACTGCTCGCCGGTATGTTGCCCGCGCGCGCCGCCGAACCGGTGCGCGACTGGCGCAAAGTGGGGGTGGCGGAATATGGCAAGACCATTTACTACGATGCGGCAAGTTTGCTCACGACAGATCAGGTGCTGGCCGGGCGAATTCGCGCTGATTTACCCGAAGTGGTCGTCAATCTCAAAGGCAAGATGGCGCGCGTCGACATGGACGTGAAAGTTCATTGCGCGGATTTTACGATGGTGATTCGCCGCGCCATGATTTATCAAGACTACGCGGGCGAGCACCTCTTCAAGGACGATATCAACGGCGGCGATCAACAAGCCTTCCGCCCCTATGACACCGCGAGTTGGGTTAGCATCGCCGTGCGTGGCATGTGCCATGGAAATACCAGTCCCTCAGCGAGCAGCGGTCAGCAACACTAGCGCTTCGTGATATTTAGCCGCCGTCTGCTGAATGATCTCCGGCGGCAAATGCGGTCCGGGCGGGCGCTTATTCCAGTCCAAGGTTTCTAAATAGTCGCGCACGAATTGCTTGTCGTAGCTCGGTGGGCTGTGACCGACGCGATAGTCGGCGGCGGGCCAGAAGCGCGAGGAATCGGGCGTTAGCGCTTCATCAATCCACACCACGTTGCCGCGCTCATCGGTGCCAAATTCGAACTTGGTGTCGGCGATTACAATCCCGCGTGCCAAGGCGTAGCGTGCCGCCGCCTGGTATAGATGCAGCGCAAGTTCGCGCACTTTGACCGCGTAAGTACCGCCGAGAATCGTGCACGCCGTCGCGAAATCAATGTTTTCGTCGTGGTGGCCGGAGTCGGCTTTGGTCGACGGCGTAAAAATCGGCTGCGGCAATTGTTCGGCTTGGCGCAATCCCGACGGCAACGTGATGCCGCAGATGGCGCCTGTGCGTTGATAGTCCTTCCAGCCAGAGCCGATCAAATATCCCCGCACCACCGCTTCGACCATCAGCGGTTTAAACCGTTTGACGACGACCGCGCGGCCTTCGATTGATTCGCGTTCGCGGGCATCGGGCACCGCATCGACCACGGGCATGGCGCTCAGATGATTGGGCACCGAGTCTTTGAAATAGTCGAACCAAAAATTTGACAGCGTGGTCAGGACCGCTCCCTTGCCCGGAATCGGATCGGGCAACACCACATCGAACGCCGACAGTCGATCGGTGGTCACAATCAACAAGTGCTCGGATCCCACCGCGTAAATATCCCGAACCTTGCCGCGCGCGAGCAGCGGCACACTGCGCAGCGACGATTCAAATAGCACGGAAGCAGACATTTTGTTCCTTGGTCCTACCTTAAGAAAATTGTGGACGGCGTTGTGAATTGATTTAGTGATCGTTGCCCCCTCACCCTAGCCTTCTCCCGCAAGTGGAGCGGGGACAATAAAATCATCAATCGGTCTATCCCAATCGGCGGCGAGCGCTGGCCGGTGCTTCCCCCCGCTCACCCATGGCATAAGCGGCGAGCAGGTGTTTAACCACGGGCAAGCGTTCGGTTAACGCCAATCCTACCCCGCGTAATTTGCTGATCACGGGCTGCTGCGTGCCGAACAGTCGATTCAATTGCTCGGTGACCGTCAGCATGGCGAGATTTTCGCCACGCCGCCAGCGCGCGTATCGTCGCAACAAACTTTGCGGATGTTCACGCGCCGCGCGATCGGCGGCGATCAGAATTTCGGCGAGCGCCGCGGCGTCGAGCAAGCCGAGGTTCAGGCCCTGACCCGCCAACGGATGGATCACATGCGCGGCGTCACCGAGCAGCGCCACGCGATCCTGGCAATACTGAGCAGCGTGTCGGCGCCAGAGCGGAAACACCACGCGCCGGCTGCTGGTCAGCACGGTGCCCAAGCGCGCGTCAAAGGCGCGCGTTAGATCCGCGCAAAACTCGGCCTCGGTGCAGTCGCGCGCCCAGGTGGCGTGCGCGTCGGTGGTGGTCCACACCACGGCCGAAAGATCGCCCGGTGGCAGCGGCAGAAAAGCCAGTGGACCCGTGTCTAGAAAGCGTTGCCGCGCGACGGCGCCATGTGGAATTGTAGTGGTGACATTGGCGACGATGGCGGTTTGCTGGTAGTCGTGTTCGCTACACGCAATGCCACAGAGGTCGCGCAGCGGCGACGCACCGCCATCACAACCGAGCACCACCGATGCCCGTACTTCGCGGCCATCGGCGAGACCCAGGACACAGGCGCCGGGGATGGGGGTGACGCTGCTGACTTGCCCGGCGATGCCGGTGATGAGGGGCGAGCGTTGCAGTCGCGCATTCATGGCCACGAACAAATTCGCCTGTTCGATCACATAGCCGAGCGTGTTCGCCGCCGTGGGTGGTGCGGCAAAGTGCAGCGCCCGTGGCTGCTCGGCATCCCACACTTCCATCGCCGAAAATTGCGCGATGCGCTCGGCCTCGAGCGCCGACCACACCTGCACGCGATCGAAGATCCGTTGTGACGCTGGGGTCAGCGCAAAGGTACGTAAATCGTACGGCGAATCACGTGCCGGCAAGAGGGTTACTGGGTCAAGAACGGTGACGGGTATGCCACCCTCCGCAAGTAACAAGGCCGCGGTCAATCCGACCAAGCCGCCGCCAACCACCACGACTTCGGCGGTGGCCATCAATACGCTCCACCGCTGCCCGTCAAGCGTTGCAGCAGCACGCGCTTTAGCATCGGCAAGCGATCAACGGCCATCAGGCCCAAGGCTCGCGTCGCACCGGCCATCGACGATGGCAACGCAAACACGCGCGCCACCGTATCCGTGAAGCGCGCGGTTGCACGATGATCCGCGGCGCGTGCTTTGGCATAGGTTTGTAACAACTCGGTCGCGCCGAGATCGGCGCCGCGCGAACGCGCATCGGCGATCGAAGTCAACAACCGAGCGCAATCGCGCAGTCCGAGATTCAAGCCCTGCGCCGCGTTCGGATGTACGGTGTTGGCGGCGTTGCCGACCAGTAACACGCGCGGCGCATGAAGCTTGGTCGCGCGTTGCAAGACCAATGGATGCGCTTGACGCGGACCGAGCTTCGAAAACGCGCCGAGACTGTCACCAAAACGCTGGTCGAGATCGGCGAGGAAGTCGAATTCCGTGGCAGCCAACAAGGCCTGTGCGGCCGCAGTATCGGCGGTGCGCACCGCGACGTAGCGCTGACCGCCGAGCGGCAGCAGCGCGAGTGGTCCGCTGGTCGTAAAGCGCTCGAACGCGGTGTTCGGCGCCGGACGCTCGACATCGACATTGGCGACGATCGCGGTTTGCGCATACGCGTGCCGGGTCACCGCGATACCCGCCATGCGGCGAACTGCGGATTCAATGCCATCGGCGGCGATGACCAGCGCCGCGGTCAACTCCTGCGGCGAATCGGCGGTGGCGAGATGCAAGGTGGCCGCGGCCTCGGTCACGTCGCAGCCAGTCACGCGCGCGCCGCCGTAACGCGTCACCGTGCTGGCGAGAACGGCGGCCTCCAGCGCGGCTTGCAGGCGATCGGCACGACATACATACCCCAGTGCCTCGACGCCGAGATCGGTATGCGATAGGCGGAGTGTGCCGAAGTGCCCGCGCTGACTGACTTTAACCGTGGTAATCGGCGTGGTGTGGGGCGCGAGCGCTGGCCACAGGCCGACATCGGTTAAGACGCGCGCGGAACTGCGGGCGAGGGCTAGGCCGCGCGCATCGCTCGCGATTGCCAATGGTGCGCCTGGCGCCGGCTTGGCGACGCGTTGCTCAACCAGGGCGACGCCGAGCCCGAGTCTCGCCAAGCCCAGGGCGAGCGGCACGCCAACCAACCCCGCGCCGACAACGACGCAATCAAACTCACGCGGCACAGGCTTGCTGCATGGTGTGCTCGATCTCGGCCACGGTTTTCGGCGCGCCGGCGCTCAAGATCTCGTGACCATCGGCGGTGACGAGCACGTCGTCCTCGATCCGGATCCCGATATTCCACCAGCGTTTGGCCAGACCTTTAATCGACGGTGATAAATACAGCCCAGGTTCGACGGTGGTCACCATCCCCGGCTCCAAGGTCCGCCATTCATCGCCGATTTTGTAGTCACCGACATCGTGTACATCCATGCCGAGCCAATGCCCCGTACGATGCATGTAATACGGTCGATATGCCTCATCCTTCAGCAGGGTACGCCAACGGCCTTTCAAGATCCCGACATCGATCAACCCTTTAGTGATCACTTCCAACGCCGCTTGGTGCGGATCGTTCCACAAATTGCCAGGACGAACTTTGTCGATGGCGGCGAGTTGCGCTTCGAGCACGATCTCGTAGATCGCGCGTTGCTCGGGGCTGAAGCGGCCATTGATTGGAAAGGTCCGCGTGATATCGCTCGCGTAGCTGTCGAACTCGGCGCCAGCATCGATCAACAGTAAATCGCCATCGCGGAGCAGCGCGTTATTTTCCGTGTAATGCAGAATACAGCTGTTGGCGCCGCCACCGACTATCGACGGATAAGCCGGCGCACGCGCGCCGGCTTGCATGAAGCCATGCAACAACTCAGCTTCGATTTGAAACTCTTGCATGCCGGGGCGACACACCTGCATCGCGCGCCGATGCGCATGCGCGGCGATTTGCGCCGCACGGCGCATGGTCTTGATCTCGTCCCGGCTCTTGTACAGTCGCATCTCGTGCAGATAGTGACCCAAGGAATTAAACTGATCGGGTGCATGCACGCCGGCCCGGCCCTTGCTCGACACCCGATTGAGCCAACCGACCAGGCGTTGATCAAAATCCTGGTAGCGCCCCATCGTGTAATAGATGCGATCTTTATTCTCGAGCAAACCGGGCAGAATGTCGTCCAGATCCGAAATCGGAAACGCATCGTCGGCGCCGTAAAGTTCACAGGCGCCCTCGAGTCCAGCACGCCGGCCATGCCAGGTTTCGGCTTCCATGTCCTTTTCGCGACAAAACAGCAGACACTCGCCTTGCGGTCGATCAGGGACGAGGACCAACACCGCTTCGGGTTCAGGAAAGCCCGTCAAATAGTAAAAATCGCTATCCGGGCGAAAGGGATAAAAAACGTCGCGATTGCGCACGCGTTCGGGCGCCGTCGGTTGGATCACAATGCCGCCGTGGTCGACAATATCCATCAACCGTTTGCGGCGGCGGATGAATTCTTTTTTATCCATGGTGGTTCCTAAATTAATTCGCGTGGTCGATATTTTCGTTGCGCGTTGCTGCGATCGTGAAAATTTGTCTAGTGCAAGTTACTGTAATTAAAAACACCCGTGGTCACCGCACGATTCTCTTCGCGTAGAAGAATCGCGCCCATGCGCGCGTATTCCACGATTTCGGTGAACGCTTGTTCACCGACTTCGCTATTCGCGGTATGCGGATCCACTTGGCTCAATTTGTATAAATCGCCGAGAAATTCGCGACTTTCCGCGCTCATCGACACGGCGCCGCGAGTCACGTCAAAGCCCGCTAGAAATCCGCGGCACCAATCACCCAAGGCAGCGGTGCGCGTGGGTAACGACTCGTCGTCGTCCGGCAAAAGGATGGCGAAACCATAGTCGTCGGAATCCATGCCATGCACCGTGAAACGAATCAACTTACTCAAGGCGTGCCCGGGTTCGAGCGTCGGTGATTGTTCGTCGTGGGTGGTTAGGTGTTGCAACCACTGCGTGGTATCGAAACCGTCGCGGCTGCATAACATGCCACACAACACACCATGACACTCCGCGGCATCGAAATCACTTTCGAGTCGGGTCAGGGCCGAGGAGACCAGCGCGTAGAACGAGCGTGAGGTGAACTCTGTCATGAACCCCGTCTACCTAATCGTTGAGGGAGCGGATTATCCCACGCGCCGCGGCGGGGCAGAAGCATGCTCGCGTTGGCAATTCGGTGCACGGGTTCGCAGCTGGTGCGGTTGACCGGTGTAGGGGGCGGCTCTATATTGCGTCCACGTACCACCGCACATGATTAAACGCTGCGCCTAAGAGTTATGCCCGGCACCGTCAAGGAAAGTCTCGACCTCACCACACTCGAAGCGCGGGTTGACGAACTTATTCGCACGATTGAAACGTTGGCGAACGAAAATGAAGCCTTACGCAGTCAACACTCGGTACTCGCCGCGGAGCGGGCGACGTTGATCGACAAGACCGAACAAGCACGAAGTCGCGTCGAGGCGATGATCGCGCGCTTGAAGGCGATGGAGGCGCGCTAGCACGAAATCTATGTCGGTCAAACCTATCACGGTCACGATCATGGATAAGGAATATGTCGTCGGCTGCGCCGAAGACGAACTCGAGGCCCTGTTTGCCTCGGTGGAATTCCTGAACCGGAAATTGCGCGAACAGCGCGACAGCGGCAAGGTGATCGGTAGCGAGCGCGTCGCGGTCATGGCCGCGTTGAATATCGCGCACGAGTACCTGGATTTTCGGCGACGTAACGATACCGTGGCGTCGGATATCGTCGACGGCATCGACCGTATCCACAGTAAGATTAAGTCAGCCTTGGCGCGGGGCAAAAAATTCGAATTGAACGCACCCGCGGCCTGATTTTAAAGTTTGGTGTTCTCTGCAGTGCATGCCAGTGGCTCGATATCCTTGAGCCGATAATTTGGTAACCACTGGGACCGATCTGGTAGGGATGTTGTGCATGCCCGCGTCATTGCGGGAAGCCTGATTCGCTCCGAGAAGTCCCCATCTTGAGCCTTTGGTTCAAGATTACGACCCACAGCGGTATTGTGGAGAACACCTCTCCCTTTCGTTTTCCCACGATAGTGCAATCCTATGCGGCGTTGGTTGATGAAATCCGAGCCTTCGACCTTTGGGCTTGAACATCTCAAGGCAAGCCCGAACCGCAGCACCCTGTGGGACGGGGTGCGCAACTATCAAGCCCGCAATATGTTGCGCGATGACTTCAAACGTGGCGACTTAGCCTTTTTCTATCATTCGAGTTGTGCCGAACCCGGGGTAGTCGGCATCATCCAAATCCTGTGTGCTGGTTATCCCGATCCCACGGCGTTTATTCGTAACCATCCACACCATGATCCGAAAAGCAGCCGCGCCGCGCCGCGTTGGTATACGGTGGAGGTCAAACTCAAACGCGAGTTAACACGGATCATCAGTCTCGGAGAACTGCATAATCACGCCGCACTGGCGGCGATGCCGCTGCTTCGCCGGGGCAATCGTTTGTCGATAACACCGGTGTCCGCGGCTGAGTGGGACTATATTCTGGCGCTCGAGTAGCGCTGGTCGAAAAATAGATCGCAAGGGGGGGAGTATGGATGCGCTTGCGCGCTGCTTTAGATGGGTGGCCGTTATCGTGGGTCTCTTGCTGGTTGGCGAAGCCGTCGCGCGCTTCGGCCTAAAATTGAAACCCGGCCCGCTGGTCCAGCACGATCTTGCGGAATCAATCGCGAAATATGCCGAATTCGATCCCAAGCTCGGCATTCGTTACAAACCCAACGTCGATATCTTGCTCGATTCGCCTACCGATGATTTTTCATTTCTGTTCAAGACCAATGAAATCGGTCTGCGCGATCGTCCCATGGGCACACACCTACGCTCGGAATATAAATTCTTAATTTTTGGCGACGAGTTTATCGAAGGGTGGGGCACCGACATCGACGAAACAGCGGTGGTCCGCGCGCAAAATGCGGTTAATCAACGCACCAATTTGAAACCGCCAGTACGCTTCGTCATCGTGGGTAAATCCGGCTACGGCGCGGCGCAGAATTACCTGATGGCGCCAGCGTTGATCGACAGTTTGCAGCCGAAGGGCGTGGTCTTTTTTTATTCCGGCCTGATGCCGCACGCGGATCAGCGCTTCCTCGCCACTGCCAAGCTCGACAACGGCATGGCTACTGGTGTTAGTCCAAGCGCTGGCACGACCCCAGTGCTGCCGCATGGTGAAGACTATCCTCGCTTTAAACCGGGGCTGTTAACCGCATTGGCGCCGTATAGCGCCGGCGCACGCGCGCTCGCCGAAAAACTCGCGTTTCACGCCATGGCGGCCGCGATCAAACCCGGCGATCCCGCGACTGATCGCTTGTCGGGGATGCGCGGTAATACCAACACCCTGCAAGCGGCGCTCGCGCCGACGTTTAGCTATATCACGCGTCTCGCCACGCTAGCGGACCAGAATAAAATCCCCTTTCTGCTGATCCATCTGCCATTGCCGCCACAGGTCGCTGCGAATGAATGGACGCAGGGTCGGAAGCTATTCGGCGTGCCCGATGAATTGCAGCCCGCGACCGATCTCAGCCTGGTGCAGAATTTCTGCGTCGCGCACAAACTAAGGTGCGTGAATGCCTTTGAGCTATTTCAAAAAGCCGCCAAGCAACCGAACGCGGCTCCGCTTTACTGCAAGGCGGAGCTCGCCTTTACCCCGACCAGTACGAAATTGCTTGGCGCGTGGTTCGCCGATGAACTGTATCGCTGGATGGGTGAGCTCCGGTTGCTTTAATTACTGGGCACCACACGTAAAAATATGGAGTCCACGCGGGATCTTACAAAAAGCGATCGAGCAGTTTGCGACTGTGGCGATCGAGATCGTTGAGCGATTGGATAAGGTAATTCACGCCGTGCGAATCCGTCACCATCAGACGCGGCGGCGTTAACGGTCGAATATCTTCGATACCTTTCAACACGAAACTGGTTGGACCGCGATCGGTTTCGACGGTCCATGTGCTCGGCGTGGCGAAACTCGAGACTTCGAGTGGGCGCCGGATATCAGGCGTGAATTCGCGGGCATTCAATGCCTGCTCTAAAATCTCGCGGTCAGCGCGCGACAGACTGGCGAGATCCGAAAGCCACGCCAATTCATGTCCTTCGGCATCGAGCAACGCGAAGCCGGCGGTCGGCGCGCTGATCGGAAACGCGCGCACCGGCACCACGCCAACTTTTTCGACACCGCCCTTGATTATCGCCACCAAACGCCCGAACGAATCGCGTTTGAGGCTGAAGTCAGCGGTGGCTTGGGTTTCGATCATGCTCCACGCTCCAAGCTGACTGGTGGCCACACGATTTCGTCGGTCTCGATTTGCCGCCGCTGCGTTTGGTAGAGCCGGAAATAATCGCCCTTCAGCGCCATCAATTCATCATGTCCACCGACTTCGACGATCCGGCCGCGATCGAGCACGACCAGGCGATTGGCCTGGCGCAAGGTGCTCAGGCGATGCGCGATACCATGCGGGAGCCGCAGAATGAATTCGTGCGCATGCGCCGCGACTCGCGTCCGGTTTGCCATAGGCGATGTTGTCGGCGATCGTGCCAAAAAATAAAAAAGGCTCTTGCAGCACCAAGCCGACATTGCGCCGGTAATCGCCCACCGCGAGCGCACGGATGTCGACGCCGTCGACCTTGATCGCACCCTCGCCGACATCGTAGAAGCGGCAGATCAAATTCACCAACGTGCTCTTGCCCGAACCACTGTGACCGACGAGACCGATCATTTCCCCCGGCGCGATGTCGAGCGAGATGCCTTCGAGCACGGCGCGATTGCCGTAGCGACAACCGACACTGCTTAGCTCGATCGCGCCCTTGAGCGC
>JAYUEZ010000449.1:0-3661 GCA_043738965.1 Gammaproteobacteria bacterium | reverse complement strand
GTACCTCCACTAGATAGGAGGGCTGACCTCCATCCCGAAGGGCGACCATGTCTAGCGCCCTTTCAGGATTTTATCGCGCGCCGATTGGGTTACATTATCTGCTAACCAATACAGCGCACTAGGCGGGAAGGACGATCATGGAAATTGGTCTGCAGTTTATTTTTCAGAACACCCACGCCGGTCTGTCGGACGGCGACATGCTGCGCAAAGAGACCGAAATCGCGCTGTTTGCCGAAGAAGTGGGGATGGACTTCTTGTTGTTGCCCGAGCATCACTTCGATCCGAACTACTCGATCATGCCGGACAATCTGCAGTGGCTCGCGTATCTCGCCGGGAAAACCAGCCGCATCAAGATAGGGACCGGCGCGATCATTTTGCCATGGCACGAAAATCCAACACGGGTCGCGGAAAAAATCGCGCTATTGCAGGTCATGCTTGGCGATCGTTTCCTTCTCGGCTTCGGCCGTGGCCTCGCCCGCGAGGAGTACCGCGCTTTCGGGGTCGACATGAACACCTCGCGCGAACGCTTCGACCAAGCGGCCGAGATCATCCTCGATATTCTCGACACGGGCATCGCCGAATACGACACCAAGTATTTCAAACAGTCACGCACCACCATCACGCCTAAGCCCGAGCATGGTTATCGCGACCGTGGATTTTTCTCGGTGGCGATGACGCCGGATTCTGGGATCGCCGCAGCGAATCTTGGTGGCACGATGATGTCGTTCGTGCAGCTGCCGTGGGAACAGCACAGCGCAGCCGTTGATGCCTGGCGCGCGCGTTTCAAAGAAGTTCACCCCAACAAGGCGCCCGGCGCTCCGGTTTTCTCCGACTTCACCTTTTGTCACGAGGACGCCGGGGTTGCCGAGAAGGTGGCGCGTGAGTACCTCTCCAAGTATTACCTGAGCGTCATCCGGCACTACGACTTCGATGGCTCACACTGGGGCGAAACGCAGGGCTACCAGGCTTATCAGGCTGGCGCCAGCGCGCTAAAAGCAATCGGTCTCGACGCCGCTTGCGAGGGCTTTGTGCAGAGTCAGGCCTGGGGCACACCACAGCAGATCATCGAGAAGTGGACCAAGCGCGTCGCGATGACCGGCGCGTTGCGGCCCGCGATGGCGGTGTCTTATGCGGGTATGCCGTTCGACCTGGTGCGTAATAGCTTGAAGCTCATTGGCGAAAAAGTCGCGCCGCGGCTGCGAAAACTTAGCGCTTAGCACGAGATAACGCGGGGGAAACGAGAATGAAAGTCCGGCGCCAGGCAGCATGCGCACGGTGACCAGGGACACGCAGCTGGGAGATATTTCGCTCAAAGCGGGAGCTACCCTTATTTGCACGGTGCGTTCTCCGCCGGCCGTCAACTCCGCATCGCCCGATCAGTATTCGTGCGCGTTTATTTAGGGAAACTCTGAAAAAGTCGCTCCTGATAATCGGCGGCAATGAAATCCTTAGAATCTGAGCAGCAGGCACGCGCGACGCCAATGAATCGCCCCTCCAAGCCCTGGTATCGCGAACTCTATGTCCAAGTATTAGCCGCGGTGTTAATCGGCATTGGGGTCGGGTATTTATTTCCCGATTTTGGCCGCGCGATGAAGCCGCTCGGTGATGGCTTTATCAAACTAGTGAAGATGATGATCGCGCCGATTATTTTCTGCACGGTGGTCCAAGGTATTGCCGTATTGGGCGACAACAAGCAGCTCGGGCGTGTCGGCACCAAAGCGCTGATCTACTTTGAACTGGTGTCGACCGTGGCGCTCGCGATTGGATTGCTGGTCGTGAATGTCCTTAAACCCGGCGCCGGCTTCACCCCAGCGGGCGAGACCTTTAATGCCGCCCCAGCAGCATTAACCGCGACCCAGGGTTACATCGAACAAGCGCACGCCCTGAAGCCTATCGATCAGATCTTGAACCTCATTCCGACGACATTCTTCAGCGCCTTCGTGGCTGGCGATCTCTTACAAGTCTTGTTGGTCGCAATCCTCGCCGGGTTTGCTATTCGCTTGATGGGTGAACGTCGCATCCCGGTGCTCGCCGCAGTTAACGCGGCTTCCGAATTGTTCTTTAAAGTCATGCAGCTTGTGGTGCAAGCGGCGCCGGTGGGTGCGTTTGGTGCGATGGCCTTCACGGTTGGCAACTTCGGTCTCGGCGCGCTCAATAAACTGGCGCTGCTGATGGGCGGGTTCTATCTCACCGCCGCACTCTTCGTGCTGGTTGTCCTCGGCGGCATCGCACGCGTGGCCGGATTTTCGATCTTTCGTTATCTGGCCTACATCAAGGATGAACTGCTGTTGGTGCTCGGCACCAGTTCGTCGGAAACGGCACTGCCTGGCATGCTCGACAAGTTACAACGGCTTGGCTGTAAAAAATCGACTGTCGGTCTAGTGCTGCCCCTGGGTTATAGCTTTAATCTGGATGGCACGAATATTTACATGACGATGGCGGCGGTGTTTCTCGCGCAGGCGACGAATACACCGCTCGATTTAAGCCAACAACTGAGCTTGCTGCTGGTCGCCATGCTGACATCGAAAGGCGCGAGCGGGGTTACCGGTGCGGGCTTCGTTACCTTGGCCGCCACGTTGCAGGCCGTGCCTGGGATCCCGCTCGAAGCACTCGCGCTCTTGGTCGGCATTGACCGTTTCATGAGTGAATGTCGCGCGCTGACTAATTTAATTGGCAACGGTGTCGCTACGCTCGTGCTCAGCCGTTGGGAGCGTGAGGTGAGCGCGGAAGAATTAAATGCCAACCTGCGCGTTTTTTTATAGCGGGAATGTTTCGTCGTTCCCTTCCACTCCCTCTCCTGCGAGGCGAGAGGGGATGAGTCCGGCTGTTCAAGATCAACTGCTAAATCGCGATTTGCAGATGATGCGTACCACCGTCGAGCTTCACGCGAACGACGCCGACACACGGTAGGGGTATTCCATCGAGCACGGCGTCCGATACACCGCGACTGCGCTGTGAGGGATTTGACACGGCGATCTCGTAACGCGTCGCGTTGACCTTGATCGTCGCTGAGAATCCCGGCCACGCGGCAGGAATGCAGGGCTCGACGATGAGCCACGCGCCCTCGCGGCGAAGCCCCAGAATGCCTTCAACGCCGGCACGATACATCCACCCTGCCGCCCCGGTGTACCACGTCCAGCCGCCGCGGCCGACATGCGGCGCGACCGAATAGACATCCGCCGCAATCACATAGGGCTCGACTTTGTAGCGTTCAACTTCATCGAACGTCCGTGCATGATTGATGGGGTTCAGCAGGGCAAAAAGCGCGGCGGCTTCGTCGCCCGCGCCCAACTTCGCATACGCGAAGATTGCCCACATCGCGGCGTGGCTGTATTGCCCACCATTTTCACGCAGGCCCGGTGGATAACCCTTGATATAGCCGGGATCGCGCGCGGTGTTATCGAAGGGCGGCGTGAACAACAGCGCCAGCCCGTCATCACGGCGGATCAAATGTTTGTCCACTGACGCCATCGCGGTAATCGCGCGCGCCGGATCGGCGGCGCCGGATAACACGGCCCACGACTGTGCAATGGAATCGATCTGGCATTCCTCGTTGTCTTTTGATCCGAGCCAGGTGCCGTCATCGAAGGTCGCGCGGCGATACCATTCGCCGTCCCATGCTTCGCGCTCGACCGCCGCACAGATGGCGGCCGCCTGCGCG